>SLGS01000138.1 GCA_007136565.1 Clostridia bacterium
CATTCCGACGGTGAGACGATTGGGCTACTTCTGTTCCTCTTCCGGCTCTTCTCCGGGTTCACTTCCGGATTCGGGTTCCCCTGGATGAGATCCCTCTTCCGTGGTTTCTCCGACCGGCTCCTCGGATTCCGAAAAGCCCTCGGGCATCATCGTCGTTATCGGCGTTGCTTCCAGCTCCTGTTCCTCGGCTTCCTCGGGAAGCATGAGGACCAATCGCCCTTCCCTGGCGTCGACGACGACCTGCTGTCCCTCGGGAAAACGTCCATCGAGGATGGCATCGGAAAGGGGGTCCTCCAGTAGTCGCACTATGGCGCGACGTAGGGGGCGGGCTCCATAGACGGGATCGTAGCCCTCTTCGATCAAGAGCTCCTTCGCAGCGCCCGTCAAAGCCAACCGCACCCGCTCTCCTATCCTCTCTTGCAACTCGATCAACATCAACCCGAGGATTGAGCGCAGATCCTCGTCGGAGAGGGCATGGAACACTATCAGATCATCGACGCGGTTTAGAAATTCCGGCCTGAAGGTCCGCTTGACCTCCTCCATGATCTTACTCTTCATGGCATCGTAGTCCATGCCGTCCTCTTTGCCGGCCGGCCTGAATCCTACGGCACTTTCGCGGCGAATCAATTCGGCCCCCACGTTGGACGTCATGATTATCACCGTATTCCTGAAGTCGACGGTGCGGCCCTTTGCTTCCGTCAGGCGACCCTCTTCGAGCACCTGCAGGAGGGTATTGAATACTTCGGGATGCGCCTTCTCGATCTCGTCAAAGAGCACGACACTATAGGGCTTGCGCCTCACGGCCTCGGTGAGTTGGCCTCCCTCGTCATATCCGACGTATCCCGGGGGGGCACCGAACAGGCGAGCAACGGTGTGGCGTTCCATGTACTCGGACATATCGATGGTGATCATCGCATCTTCGTCGCCGAAGAGCGACTCCGCCAGGGTCTTGGCCAGCTCCGTCTTGCCCACGCCCGTCGGACCCAGGAATATGAAGGAACCTATCGGGCGACTGGGATCCTTGAGTCCCGCCCGTCCACGCCGAACCGCCTTCGCGACGGCGCTCACGGCTTCATCCTGGGAGATAATTCGCTCGTGCAAGACATGTTCCAGGTTGATCAATCTCTGGGTCTCTGTCTCGGTGAGTCGGAATACCGGAATCCCCGTCCAGTCGGAGACTATGGAAGCGATGTGTTCTTCGTTCACAACGCACTTTTCGGTCATTTGCTCTTCCGCCCAGTCCTCGCGACGGCGAGAAATTTCCTCTTTGAGCTTCATTTCCTGGTCCCTCAGCTCCGCCGCCCGCTCGAATTCCTGGTTCGAAATGGCGGCTTCCTTATCGCGACGCAATTCCTCGAGCCTGGATTCCATCTCCTTCATCTCCGGGGGCGGAACAAAGGCGTCCAACCTCACCCGAGAGGCGGCCTCATCCATCAAGTCTATGGCCTTATCCGGCAGGAAACGATCGGTAACGTAGCGATCACCCAACTTCACCGCGGCCTCTATGGCGTCATCGGTTATTTCCACCCTGTGGTGTGCCTCGTATTCGTCACGGAGCCCCCGCAGGATAGCAATGGCTTCACTAACGGAAGGTTCTTCGACGACGATGGGCTGGAATCGACGCTCTAGGGCGGGATCCTTCTCGACGTGCTTGCGATACTCATCGATGGTCGTCGCTCCGATCGCCTGGAGCTCTCCCCTGGTCAGGGCGGGCTTTATGATGTTCGAAGCGTCTATCGCTCCTTCGGCGGCGCCGGCACCGACGATCGTGTGCATCTCATCGATAAACATGACTATATTGCCGGCCTTCATGATCTCGCTCATCACCCGCTTGAGGCGCTCTTCGAACTCGCCCCTGTACTTGGATCCCGCCACCAAGCTACCCATGTCGAGGCCGACTACGCGCCTATCCTTGAGGATTTCGGGAACCTTACCCTCGACTATGCGCTGGGCGAGACCTTCAACAACCGCCGTCTTACCCACACCGGGATCGCCTATGAGGACGGGATTGTTCTTCGTCCTGCGACTCAAGATCTGGATTACCCGCTGGATCTCCTTGTCTCGACCGATAACCGGATCCAGTTTACCCTCGGTGGCCATGACGGTGAGATCCCGTCCGTAGGTGTCGAGAGCCGGTGTCTTCGACTTTCCTCCCGATGGGTGTTCCTCACTGCGACCAGGTGACGGCGCCGAGCCGCCCGATCCCGCGCCCCCGAGGAGCTCGATTATTTCGTTTCTCACCTTGTCGAGGTCCGCACCGACGTTCTCGAGTACGCGGGCAGCGACTCCCTCACCCTCGCGGATCAACCCGAGGAGCAGGTGTTCTGTGCCCACGTAATTGTTGCCGAGCTTGCGGGCTTCCTCCGGCGCCAGTTCCAGCGCTACTTTCTTCGCCCGGGGGGTAAACCCAACCTGGCCCGAAACGGGCGTATTGCCCTGACCGATGATGCTTTCGACCTCTTCGCGCACCTGTTCGAGATCTACGTCCATATTCTCCAGGGCCTTGGACGCAATGCCGCTTCCCTCTCGTATCAATCCCAAGAGAAGATGTTCGGTGCCAACGTAATTGTAGTTAAGTCGCCGCGCTTCCTCCTGGGCCAACATTATTACCTTGTGAGCCCTAGCTGAATACCTTCCGAACAATGTGTATTCCTCCTTAATATGCGTGCAATTGCGGCAGCTAATGCGCCTGCAATCTCTTCCTGATGAACGAAGCTCTTTCCACATCGCGATCCCCGGCGTCCAGGCGCTCACCCAACACCCTCTGAAGGCTCGCGCGCCTCATGCGAACCATCAGTTCCGGGAAGGCGTCACCCACCCGGGTCGAGAGAATATTGAGATCCGAACCCAAACGAACCATGGACAGCAGCCCGATCGCCTCGGATGAATCCATTTTCCTCGCGTGGGTTAATAGTCCGTAAGACCTGTAAACCCTATCCTCGATCTCGTACCTGTCACCGCTCAGCAAAGCCTCCCGCGCCGACCGTTCGCGACCGATTAATTCCCGGGCCAGGGCATACAGGTTGTCGACGATCTCGCTTTCCGATGACCCGAGGCTGGCCCTATTGGATATCTGAAATAGGTTTCCCTGCGCGTCGCTGCCTTCCCCGTATACGCCACGGACCACCGCCCCCACCTTATTTAGTCCCGACATGAGTGATTCCATTTGCCCCGTCAGCACCAACCCTGGGAGATGAACCATTACGGATCCCCTCATGCCTGTACCCAGGTTGCTTGGACAGGCTGTCAGGTAGCCGTACCTCTTATGCAAAGCGTACGGCAACTTCGAGGCCAGTAGATCGTCCATCCGGTCGGCTCGTTCCAACGCCGAAGTCAATTCCAACCCCGGTAACAAACACTGAATCCGCAGATGGTCTTCCTCGTTGATCATGACACTGATGACTTCATCCTCGTCGAGGATTATGCCTGTGCACCCGTCCTTCTCCACGAGGTGCGGGCTGACCAGGTGTTTTTCCACCAGGACCCACTGATCGATCTGCTCTATCTCCCGGAGGGGGTACAGGCTGTAGTCCATCGCCGCGGGCCCGGTGGAGGACATTGCTTCTCCGACGGACGCCACTACCGCTTCTTCCGTTTCCCGATCGGCGACCGGAGGGAATAAGAATCCCCTGAGATTCCGCGCCAGGCGAATGCGCGTCGAAATGACCACGTCGCTGGAAGGTCCGTGCCCGGACATCCAACTACTCAAGGTTGTGGCGAAAGGAGCTGCGCCATCTTTCATTCCGATTCGTCCTCCAGTTCCCTGATCTCGTCCCGAATCTCTGCGGCGCGCTCGTATTCCTCCGCTTCGATCGCCCGTTGAAGTTCTTCGCGCAATCGGGCCTCTTTGCCGGGCCCTTCGATAGCATGCGAGGCTTCTGCGGGAAGCTTACCGCGATGGACTGTATCACCTTGTATCCGTTTCAATAATGGGTCCAGGGTCGCTTCGAAAGTCTTGTAGCACTCTGCGCACCCGAAGAATCCTCCCTGAGAAAAATCCCGGTAAGATAGTCCGCAACCGGGGCACACCACTTCGGAGGACCCAACCTGGGCGCTCTTATCGACCTGCGCTAACCCACCGAGGAGGCTTCCCACCGGGAGAGTACTTGAAACGGTCCAGGGGAGGTGTCCGCCCTCTGCCGCACACTTGGAGCAGAGGTGGATGCGCTTGGTCTGGCCATTGACTGTCTGGGTAATGTGTATCGTGGCTTCAACTTCACCACAAGATTCGCAATACATGCGCGCTCATCTCCCAACGGAGCTCTATTCTCCGGCGACGCTGGATATCACGGAAAGCATCTTCAACATCATGGTCGCGCGCCAGGAATCGCCGGCTTTCAAGGTAGCACCACGGTCCACGCCCAATGCCACGGCCATGAGCCGGGCCTCCCTTCGGGTGACGACCCCAGCCTCCACCAATCTCCCTAGATATCCCCTGGCCTCGGATACCGTTAGTTTCTCTCCGATGTTAGCTATCAGGGCCCGCAGTAACCGGGATCGAGGACCGTCGGATAATCGGATTATTCGGATGTACCCTCCACCGCCGCGACGGCTCTCAATTACGTAGCCTCTCTCGGGCGTAAAGCGCGTCTGCAGCACGTAGTTTATCTGGCTTGGGACGCACCGAAAACGAGTGGCGAGTTCACCTCGCTTGATCTCCACTACCTCACCGGATTCTTCCAGTAGGTTGCGAAGATATTCTTCGATGTAGTCGCTTAAGGTCGCCATGCCCTCACCTTCCCTGACATTGCCTGACCTTCTCTGATGTATTATACCATAGGGGAACCGATAGTAAACCGTCTGGGAGGGTCTGGGTTGGGAAGATCTGGAGCGGCTAAGAATGGAACCGGGGCGCCCGCGAGGACGCCCCGGGGGTAATTGCATCGAATCAGGTCTTCTCTATCTCTGCCACGGCTGCTATCCCCGCGGAAGGGTTCCGTCTCCCCGCCATGACGGCGAGTTCCGCCGATCTACGGCACGCCCCTTCCACCGCGGCCTCGAGGGTCTCCGCCAGCCCGCGTCGGCGCAATACCTCCAACCCGGCCTCGGTCGTTCCCCCCGAAGAGGTGACTTCTCGGCGCAGATCACCCGGGGCGATTCCCGTCTTCATCATGGCGCCGGCTCCCGCAATGGTCTCCACGGACAGTCTCAAGGCCGTGTCCGGTGGCAATCCCAATCGGACCCCGGCTTCGGCCATGGCCTCGGCCATCAGGTAGATGTAGGCGGGGCCACTTCCACTCAAGCCGGTGACGGCATCCAGGAGTTGCTCCTCGACGAAGACGACGGAACCGACCGATCCGAACATCGTCTCGATGGCGTCGTCGAAGGGTCTAGCTTCAGCCCCCGCGCGCGCCACCGCCGTGATACCCGCTCCGACCCGTGCGGAGGTGTTGGGCATGGCCCGAACTATCCAGTCGACATCCGGCATGTGGGCCCGCAAGAGCGCGCACGTGACCCCGGCCAGCACCGAGATCACCAGGTGTCGTGACCCGATGAGGCCACCCATTTCGGCCATGCAGTCGTCGAGGTCAGCGGGTTTCACCGCGAGAAACACGATGTCGGCCCAGCGCAGTAATGCTCGCTTGGAATCCGAAGTCGTGATCCCATAAGTATCCGAGAGGAATTCCAGCCTGGCCGCATCTCGCCTATTATTGACGGCGATCTTGTCGCGCGAAACCGATCGGCTGGTCAGCAATCCCCTGATCATGGCTTCCGCCATATTCCCTGCACCGATGAACGCGATGTTTTTCCCGTTCAAGTCGTAAGAAGATCGTCCCATCTCAACGATACACCTCCCCGATCCACCACCGGTTCCGACGGCCCGAAAACACAAAGATCCCAGACGTCAAAGGACGCTGGGATCGCGGTACCACCTTTGTTGACGGGGACTAACCCGCCCTCTCGGAGCAGCCATCACTGCTCGCCTCTCTAACGGGAGGACCCGCCGGGCTCAACACCCGGGACTCCGAGGTGGGGACTCCGGTTCCTGGTCGCCCACCCCTCTCAGCCTGTGGGGGAGGTTCTCTTTCGCCGGTAAACCGAAGCTTGGCCTCATCGCGGTCTGTGGATCACTTATCGAATTTGAGCTATTATCGCTCCCCCCGCAGCGCATTGTCAAGCCTCCCCGGGGTATTTGGGCGAAATACCCTCAGTTTTCCATGTCTCGCCGGTGGCGTATACTGTGTCGAGGGGGGATTCGCAGTGGGCGGAAGCAAGACGGAAGATTTCCTCGGAGATCACCTGGAAAAAGAAGGCCTCAAGGTCGCGCGCGGGATCGAGATCGGACGCTACGAGTTGGATCTATTGGTGGAAGATGTCGTCATCGTCGAGATCGATGGCTATCACCACCTTCAACGCGATCGAATATCCCTCGATCGGCGAAAGGATCGATACCTGCGCGGATTGGGCTACGAAGTCTTGAGGGTCGAAGCGGGGAAAGTCGCCGACATCGAGGAACGGAATACCCTAACCCGGGAGATAGCGAAATTGCTAAAAGCCCGCAACAAGATCAATCGCCGCCGGGATTCCCCGAATCTCACCACCGACCAACTGGCACTATTGGAATCCATTAGAGAGGCGCAACCGCATGATCCAGAGGGGGAATCGACTCCCCGCCCGAGCGCGGCGGAGTCCCCCGAGGATGAAAAAGACGATCAGGAAGATCCGCGAGACACCATGTTGCGATATCTGGACGAAAACTTCCCGGAGAAATGATCGCGGGGGACGTTTCTTCCGACGGGATGAGAGGTCCCGACGGGGTGTTTGCTCCCCCGTCGGGACCTATTCTTCACTCTTCGTCTTCGGCCGCTGCCTCGGCAATCTTCTCCTGGATGTTCGCGGGTACCTGTTCGTAGGAGGAGAACTCCGTCGAATAGGTGCCGCGACCCTGGGTAATTGACCTGAGGTCGATGGCGTACCTCGCCATCTCGGCTGCCGGAACCTTTGCGCGGATTACCTGCATTCTACCCTCGGGTTCCATTCCGGTGATCTTACCTCTCTTGCGGTTGAGATCCCCGATCACATCTCCCATGTAGGAATCCGGTACGCGCACCTCCACGTCGTAAATGGGCTCCAACAATGCGGGTTCAGCGCTCATGAACGCCTGCTTGAACGCCATCGAAGCCGCCGTCTTAAAGGCCATCTCCGAAGAGTCGACCGGATGGTATCCACCATCGTACAACGCAACCTTGACCCCGATCACGGGATATCCCGCTATGGGGCCCGCGACCATGGACTCTCGAATTCCCTTCTCCACCGCCGGGATGAACTGATTGGGTACCGCACCACCGAAGATCTCGTCGAGGAATTCGAAATCTCCGTCGGGGAAAGGATCGACGCGAATATCGACCTCTCCGAACTGCCCCCTACCTCCGGACTGCTTCTTGTGGCGATAGTGGGCCGTCGCGGTTTCTCTAACCGTTTCTCGATACGCTATCTTCGGAGCCTTCGTTACCACCCCGACGCCGAACTTGCGCTTGAGGCGTTCCGTAATCACCGCGACGTGGGCATCTCCCATACCGGATAGTATGTGCTCGTTCGTCTCCGGGTTCCTTTCGACGCGGAAGGTGGGATCCTCCTCGGCGAGCCGGGACAACCCCGAACCTATCTTATCCTCGTCGCCCCGGGCCTCGGGTTCCACGGCGACACTGTAAATCGGTGTCGGGAACGCTATGGGGCGGTAAACGATCGGATCCGAGGAGTCCGCCAGGGTATCGCCCGTAACGGTATGTTGGAGTTTGGCGACGGCTACGATGTCACCGGCCACCGTTTCTTCTATAGACTCCTGCCCGTTTCCGCGGAGAACCATCAATTGACCCAGGGATTCGCTTTCGGAACGTGAAGCGTTCATGACCGAAGTGTCGGATTTCACCCGACCGGATATAACCCGGAAGATGGTCATCTTGCCCACGTAGGGATCCGCCAGCGTCTTGAAAACGATACCCGAGAAGGGTTCTTCCGTCGAAGGCTCGCGCGACTTAACTTCTTCGGAGTTCGGGGCGGTGCCCTCGACGGGCTGCGTATCCGAAGGAGCGGGACAATTATCGACCAAGAAATCCATTAGCGTCGAGATGCCGATACCGGTAAATGCGGATCCACAGAGAACCGGGACCACGTCCCCTGAGCAAACCGCATCGCGAAGGACCAACCTGAGGGCATCCACATCGAGTTCTTCTCCCTCGAGGTACATCATCAGCAATTCATCGTCGCGCTCGGCTATCGCATCGATCAATTCCTCCCGGTACTCCTCCGCCAAATCGGTCATATCTTCCGGAATATCACCGTCGGCGACGGAGCCATCGTCGGAGAAGGCCAGTGCCCGCTTCCCGAGCAAGTCCACGAGCCCCGAGAAATCCTTTTCCGACCCGATGGGCAAGTAGAGGGGTACAATGGTCTCGGAGAAGGCCTCGCGAAGCTCCGATAGCACCTTGAAGAAGTCCGCATTCTCTCTCTCCAGTTTGTTGACGAAGACCGCCTTCGGCAGGCCGTAATCGTTGGCGTAGCCCCACGTCAACTCGGTACCGACCTCCACCCCGGAGACGGCCTCCACCACTACGAGGGCGGAATCACTCGCCCTGAGGGCGGCCTTAACTTCCCCGACGAAATCGAAGTAACCGGGCGTATCCAGCACATTTACCTTGGACTCCTTCCACTCGAAGGGAGCCAGGGCCGTGCTGATACTTACCTGGCGTTCGCGCTCCTCCGCCTCGAAATCGAGAATACTGTTGCGGTCGTCCACCCTACCCATGCGGCTAGTGGCACCGGCGCGATGCATCATAGCCTCAGCCATGGTAGTCTTTCCCGCCCCGCTGTGGGATACGAGCCCGATATTCCTGAGTTTGTCCGTAGAATACTTGGCCACCTGTTATCTCCTCCTCCATTGAATACGCACGCAAGACGAATACCGAACTAGGGGGTGTCGGCCGATTCATCATCACCTGCTTCGAGCTCGATCGCGGACTTCAGGGCTCCGCGGGTGTAGACTCCCCCTGCATTCCACAATAGCCAGCTGTCCACGCCCTGTTCTTCGGAAGCGCGGATCTGGGCCCTCACCTCTTCCGGACCATACCTGTAACCCCAGGAGAAATCCTGCAGCCAGGGCCTCATTATGGCATCGCCCGGCTCCGTTCGACGCAACCCGTCCCTCATAGAGTGCCAAACGGTCTCATAAGGGGCTTCATTCGGAACGGGCAGTCCATATATGTTGGGACCGTAATGGGAGGGGTAAACCATGGGGGAAATGTAGTCGGTCACTTCCGCGACCTCCTCCCATTTCTGCCCCAATTGCATGTCATCCCTTACCGTCGGAACCAGTCCAAAAATATCGATGGAACTATACCCACCGGCGGAAAAAACCCTCCAGTGAAAGTCCTTGATGAAGTCCGCGATCAACCGGGACCGGGTAATCCCATCACGACTATGCGGATACTCTGCGGCGCGAACGTTCCCGTCCGTGGGAAAGCGCACGTAATCCAACTGAACCTCGGGGAAACCCTTCTTTATGACCTCCACCCCGACGGACGTATTGTAGTCCCATACTTCCCGGTTATAGGGATCCACCCAATGCGCGCCGGTACTATCTCTCCAGGGTCCGGCACCGGCATTGCTGATGGTCAAATCCGGCCTCGCTCCGGCGAGACGATCGTCTTTGAATACCACCAGCCGCCCGATGGCATAAATGCCCCTCTCCCTGAGGTCATCGGCCAACTCTTCGAGATCTCCGAGCCTGGCGTTGACCGCCCCGTACTCGCGAGGCAAATCCAGATCCGTATCGTACGTGATCCAGCCGCGATCGTCCTTAATATCTATAACGACCGCATTGAGTTCAGTCTCCTCGATGAGGTCGAAGTAGTAATTCATCCTGCTGTCATCCGCGACGAAGTTGCTCGGAAGGTAGAAGCCCCTGATGATTCTAGCGCGATCCGTTTCTACTCTTTCGACGGCTGCCCGGACCTCGACGGCCTCGGGCACCCACCATTCCCCCGGGGGCGAAGCACCAGCCTCCGAGGAAGGTATCGCTAGGAACAAAAGCAGGAACAAGGAAAAAAGGATGCAGCGGGAAACGCGATCAATCGGCAACGATGGGGGCATGGGGATATGAGACTTGTCGGCGGACGCTCGCAAAGAATCTATCGGTATCCCTCCATAGCCATTGATCGCCCGGAAAGAATTCGCAAAACCGCTTCCAGTATATCACGAGGTCCCGGCCCCAAAAAGACCGAGCCCTTTCCTCTGGTAGATCTGCATCCCTCCGACCCACGTGGAATCGACGCGAACTTCCGTGATTTCTCGCGCCGAGGTGAGATGCATGGGATCTCTATCCAGGATCACGAAATCCGCCGTCAATCCCGGAGCCAGGGAGCCCAGTCTCCCTTCGGCGGAAACGCCGTAGGCAGATCCCGCGGTGTAGGCGCGAAAGGCATCTTCAACGCCGATGCACTCACCGGGCATCCAGGCATTCCCATCCGCGTCGGTGCGAAAGGCGGCCATCGCCACGCCGGGGAGGGGATCCAGGGGAGCGACCGGTACATCCGACCCCAGAGCCAACGGCACGCCAGCGTTCGCCAGATCGCCCAGGCGATAGGCTCGTCGACCGCGATCCTCCCCCCAGTGCCTTCCGATGAGGGGTATGTCATCGGCGAGGTGAGCGGGTTGCATTGAAGCGATGATACCGCGGGCCGCCATCCTCGCCGGATGATCGTCCCGGAGCAGCTGGGCGTGCTCTATTCGCGCCCGAAGGTCTCCCCGATCCAATCTTTCCAGGGAGGAAATCGCCAATTCACACGCCGCATCCCCTATCGCGTGGATTACCGGGGGCATATCCAGGGCCGCAGCTCGCCGGACGAGATCCCGCAACTCGTCGCGGGAGAGGAGAGATAATCCGCGATAGCCATCCGAAGACGATGAATAGGGTCGATCCATGTATGCCGTCTGGGAACCCAGGGACCCATCCAGCATTATCTTCACTCCGAGGACCTCGAAGCGGTCATCACCCATGCCTCCCATCAACCCGATCCGCTCGGCTGCCTCGAGGGATTCGGAGGGGATCGTCATCCAGATCCGCAGCGGCATGGTCTTCTCGCGTCCCATCCGGCCCAGCACCCTGAAGGCCGTAGCTCCCTCGCAGGAAACGACACCGGTTAATCCCAGGGAGGCGGCCTCCAGCATCCCCGTCTCCACCGCTTTACCCAGACGATCGGCCGGGGGAGGCGGAACCAGGTCGAGGACCATGTTCATCGCCGTATCCAGCAGTATCCCCGTCGGGTCACCCCGTCCATCACGCGCGATTTCCCCACCCGCGGGATCCGGCGTTTGTGCCGATATACCGGCCGCCTCCAGAGCACGTGAGTTTACCCACAATGCGTGACAATCCCGGCTCATGAGGGCCACGGGCCTGTCTTCGATAACCCCGTCAATATCCCGTCGACCGGGGAATCTATCCGTCGACCACCGATTCTTATCCCAGCCCCCACCGCGAACCCACTTCCCGGGACCGGTATTCTCAATGTCCACCGTGGAAGCGAGCAATTCGAGGGCATGCTCCATCCCCTCTGCCCGCCGCAGGTCTACCCCACTCAATACGTTGACGCAATACTCCACAAAATGGGTATGCGAATCTATCATGCCTGGGAGAATAGTCCGGCCGCCTAGATCGATACGTTCCCGTGTCGAATGCGCCACTTCCCCCGCGGCGACTATGGCGTCACCATCTATCGTCAGCGAGTCCGCCACGGGCCGACTAGGATCCATGGTGTACACTATGCAATTCTCGAAAGCGATCCTCACGGCACTACCCCCCTCGATATCCCGATGCATCCATCGGGCGGTCATTCGACGACGCTCGAACACCCCGTAACTAGAGCAATACCCCGAGCTACCCCGACAAACCTGCAAGCGCGTGCGCCGGGATTCGAGTTCGCCGGTTGGTCGCACCTGGAGGGAATCGGAGGCAGGGGGCGAACAACTGGGTGAGTGACAAGGAAATTTCAATAGCCGATAAATCATGGCAGGAGATATTCACATGTCCGATGTAAGCGCACGGATCAAGAGAAACATCGACACCCTGACCGAATCACAACGCCGCCTCGCCGAATACGTGGTTTCAAATCGCGAGATGGCGGCCTTCCTGTCCACGGCGGAGTTGGGGAAGGCGACCGGTACTAGCCAATCCACCGTCGTTCGATTCGCCCGAAATCTCGGGTATGCCGGCTATCCAGAATTCCAAGCGTCCCTGCAAAGTGACCTGCGAAATCAATTGACAACGGTTGACCGCCTCATGGGGAGCCTCCGGGACAACCACGGCGGTGAACACCTGGTGGACGCGGTGATGGGGGCAGACATCAGGTCTCTTCAGATGACGAGGCGACAATTGGACAGGGAAACCTTCCAGGCCGTCATAGACTCCCTTTGGAGCGCCAATCGCATCCACATCATCGGCGCAAGAGGGGCATTCGGCCTCGCTCACGTCCTGGGCTTCGGCCTCAACTGGGTACTTCGAAACGCGAGCGTCCCGATGGTGGGTCCGGGAGAGGCCTTGGACAATATGATGCTCGTCGGCCCGGGGGATCTGGTCTTCGCGCTATCCTTCCCCCGCTACACCAGGAGCACTGTGGAGTTGCTCCGGCTGGCGAAACAACGCGGGACGACGACGGTAGCACTCACCGACAGCGTGATGTCACCCCTAACACCCCACGCAGACATGCTCCTGACTGCACAAAGCCAACAGGTATCCTATGCGGACTCCCTGTGTGCACCGCTCAGCGTCATCAATGCAATCCTGGCGGCCGTCGGTGCCCGCGATCGCGAGCTGACCGCCTCCGCCCTCGAGGAAATGGAAGACCTGTGGAGGAGCCACGGAACGTACACCGGAGAATCCAGGGTTTAGAATCGGGAAATGCATCGGAGGGGACGAGACATATGCGCAGATATGGACGCGGTGCGAACGTATTCTTCCGTAACGTACAAAAGGACCACCCCGTGATAGTCCGGGGAGAGGGCATATACCTCTACGACGACGAGGGCAACCGATATATCGATGGTTGCTCGGGTGCCTTGGTCACCAACATAGGTCACGGTGTGGAGCCCGTAGCCGAAGCCATTTACCGGCAGGCTAAAACCCTGGCCTTTTCCCACCTGTCGCGGTTCGCATCCGAACCCCTGATGAAGCTCGGTGAGATGGTCGCCGGTATCGCCCCCCCGGGATTGGGTCGCCTTTACATGGTCTCGGGCGGATCGGAAGCGACGGAGTCGGCGATGAAGATGGCGAGGCAGTACTTCCTGGAGCGAGACGGGACAAATAGCCCAAAGCACCTGGTGATTTCCCGGTGGAACTCCTTCCACGGTAATACCGTGGGCTCCATGTCCATGAGCGGGATCGTGCCCCGGAGGCGCCCTTATCAACCGTACCTACTCGACTTTCCCCACGTTAACGCACCCTACTGCTACAGGTGTCCATACGGTAGAGAGCCCGAAGAATGCGGCGTTCCCTGTGCCTACGAGCTGCAGCAGGCCATCGATATGGCGGGGGCGGAGTACGTCAGCGCCTTCATCGCCGAGCCCGTAGTGGGGGCGGCTGCGGGGGCCCTCGTGCCGCCGGCTGCCTACCACAGGGCCGTCAGAGATATATGCGATCGTCACGATGTCTTGTACATAGCGGACGAGGTGATGACGGGATTCGGGAGGACGGGCGAGCACTTCGCCGTGGATCACTGGGACGCCGTCCCCGATATGATGACCCTAGCCAAGGGTATGGGCAGTGGCTACATGCCACTGGGTGGCGTGCTAGTTCGCGAGGATATCTGGTCCACCTTTTACCGCGGTACGGGACGTTTCGTGCACGGACACACGTACGGTGGAAATCCCCTGGCGTCCGCCGCCGGAGTGGCCGTGTTGGATTACTATCTCGAACATGACCTGGTACAAAACTCCTCGCAGATGGGTGCTATGCTCATGGAAAAGCTCGAACCCCTGGGCCGAAACCCACTGGTCGGGGATCTTCGAGGCATCGGCCTGATGATCGGCATTGAACTGGTCAGGGATAAGGGAACGAAAGAGCCATTCCCGCGTTCGCCCGGCGCCGTCGCGGAAAAGGCCACGGGATTGCTGATGGATGCCGGCGTTGTGGTTTACCCCGGCGGAGGCACCGTGGACGGAGAGGCGGGTGACCATTTCCTCGTAGGGCCACCCCTAACCATCGACGAGGCGGGGATCGAAGAACTGGCGGAAGGCATAATCTCAGGGTTGAATAGGCTGGCGGAAATCGAGAGCTAATCCCCCGGAAACCGAATCGGGAAAGGAAGAGTGTTATGCTCGAAAACAATGAAGCGCGGCGCCCCCTCGAGGGCATCCGCGTACTGTCGGTGGAACAGTTTATCACCGGACCCTATTGCACCCAACTGCTGGCGGATTTCGGCGCGGAAATAATCAAGATCGAACGCCCGGGTTCCGGCGATCCCCGCAGGACCATGGGGCCTTACATCCAAACCGATGACGGCGCCACAGTTAGCGGGGGATTCATAGAGTACAATCGCAGTAAAAAGAGCGTCACCCTCAACATGGCTTCGGACGAGGGAAAGGACATCTTTAGACGCCTGGCCGAACGCTCGGACGTCGTCGTGGAAAACCTCCGCCCGGGATCGATGAAGAAACTCGGGCTGGGATACGATGAGTTGTCGAGCATGAATCCGCGCCTGGTGTACGCCGCCATCAGCGGCTTCGGGCAAATGGAAGAATATGCTGGACCGTATCAGAACTGGCCGGCCTTCGATATCGTATCGGAGGCGATGTCCGGCATCATGGATATCGTGGGCTTCGAAGATCGTCCACCGACGTACACCATTTACGGGATGGCCGATATCTACGCGGGACTGGTGAACGCCCTGTCGATAATGATGGCCCTTTTCCAAAGGGAGATGACCGGACGGGGGCAAAGGGTTGATACCTCGATGTACGACAGCATGGTTTCTCTGAACGAACGGTCCGTAGCCCTCTACTCCCTCACCGGCGAAGTGCCGACGAGGGGCAAGGAACGGGTCCTCGGCCCACGGGGAGCCTACGCCACCAAGAACGGATACGTCGCCATCAACATCCCGACCGACGACATGTGGGGACGCCTGGCCAGCGCCATGGGGCGCGAGGACCTTATCGATGATCCGCGATGCGCCAGGGGACCGGACCGGGCGAATAACGACGACTACATCCGATCCCAAATGGAGCAATGGCTCAGCGAGTTCACCAGGGAAGAGGCGGTCGAGCTGCTGCAGCGAGCCGGCGTACCCGCCGGGCCCGTGCAAAACGTAGAGGACGTTTTCAACTGTCCCCAGGTCCAAGCCCGCCACATGCTCCTCGATGTTCCACATCCTGACATCGGAAGTGTGAAGATGGCTCGTTCACCCATGCGTCTTTCGGGCAGCCCCGAGGTACACGCGGGCCCTCCTCCAGGACTCGGTGAACACACCCGGGAACTACTGCGCGAGCTCCTGGGGTTAGCCGACGACGAGATCTCCAGGTTGCAGGGCGAAAACGTCATATAGAGAGGACTTGATATGAGATGCAAGATCAGATCTTCATCGCCGGAACCGTGAGAACGCCCATCGGCAAGTTCGGCGGAGCCCTCTCGAAGTTGGATGCAGCAAAGCTGGGTAGCATTGCAGGCTCGGAAGCCCTCTGGCGCGCTCAAATCGATCCCTCGACCGTCGACGAGGTGATCGTATCGAATGCGCGCCAGGCCGGAACCGGGCCCAATCTCGGCCGCCAGGTGGCGGCGCGCACCGGACTCCCCCAAGAAATTCCAGGCTACACGGTGAACATGGCCTGCGGCTCGGGCCTGAAGGCCGTGGAGTTGGCATTTAACTCGATCGCGGCGGGAAAAGGAGAGTGCGTCCTGGTCGTCGGCACCGAATCCATGAGCCGAATCCCCTATATCCTCGACGGTGCGCGATGGGGTTACAAGCTGGGTAACTCCACCCTGCACGACGCCCTCTACAGGGACGGCTTCATCTGCGCCCTGAGCAACCAACACATGGGCATGACCGCCGAACATCTCGCCGACGTCTACGGCATATCCAGGGAAGAGAGCGATGCGTTCGCTGTGAAGTCCCACGCCAAGGCCGTGGCTGCCATCGAGGATGGGGCGTTCAACTCTCAAGTCATTCCTGTGGCGGTACCCGGGAGGCGGGGTGAGACCCTCCTCATCGAAGAGGACGAATGCCCGAGGCCGGACACTTCACCGGAAAAGGTGGCCGGGCTACCGCCGGTATTTACCGAGGAAGGGCAAGTCACCGCCGGCAACGCATCGGCCATAGCCGACGGTGCCGCCGCAATGGTGGTGATGTCCGGGGATTACGCTCGAAGGAATGGGTTGACGCCGGGCACCCGGATCCTCGCATTCTCCCAGGTCGGGGTCGATCCGAACCTCATGGGTATAGGTCCGGTTCCGGCGGTGAAGTCACTCCTGGCTGACATCGGAGGCTCGCTTTCCGACTTCAATACCATCGAGCTCAATGAAGCCTTTGCCGTCCAGGCCCTAGCCTGCCTGCGGGACCTGGGGCTGGACGAAGATGTGGTAAATCCCCATGGCGGGGCAATAGCCCTCGGGCATCCCATCGGTATGACGGGAATCAGGATGCTGGTGAACCTCGATCACCACCTCTCCGGGGATGGCAAGGGCCTGGCCACACTGTGCATAAACGGGGGGATGGGAATGGCGGTGGCCGTAGAGTCCGCGGGATGATGAAGTGCGGCCCTGGACGCCCGATTCCGCCCGGACAATGAGAGTGGGGTGAGACCGCTTCGTCTCACCCCACCGGATGTGCGCCTAGCAGGACTCGAACCTGCGCTCCCGGCTCCGGAGGCCGGTGCTCTAATCCGACTGAGCTATAGGCGCGATTGGTAACAGTAATTATAGATTAGGACCCTTGCGCTTTCAAGCGAGCCTAGCGATCCAAGATGACGAACAGCCCCAGGACGATGAACACTATTCCAGCGCCCAGGCGGATGTAGTCCGCCGGTATCAACCTCGTCAGTGCGGCTCCCAGGGTCACCGCCAGGAGAGTGCTAAACACCAAGGCAAGCGAGGAGCCGAGGAACACCGACCAAATGCTGCCCGATTCGGCACTGAGCATCATCGCCGCGAGCTGCGTCTTATCCCCCAGTTCCGCGAGGAATACCATGCCGAAAGCCGTTAATGCTATGCGCCAATCCAAGATCATCCCTCGTCTTCCTCGGCCCGTGATTCCTCGAGGATCTCCCGGCAGGCCCGGCATACTCCGTATATCTTCAGGTCGTGATCGACTATGGTAAATCCCGTCGCATCGGCTATTCGATCTTCCACATCACCCAGGAGATCCTCGTCGACTTCCTCAATGGTTCCACAGCGCCCACAGATCAGGTGATGGTGCTGATGGAGATCGCTGGTGAGCTCGTAGCGCGTCCTACCATCCCCGAAGTTGACTCCGCGGATGACGTTGAGCCTCTCGAGTAGATCCAGGGTCCGGTAGACGGTGGCCAGACCAACGTCGGGCAACTCATCGCGTACCAGCTGATGCAATTCTTCGGCGGAAGGGTGCTCCTCTTCGTGCTTGAGGAGTGTACCCACGATAATCCTTCGCTGGCGAGTAAGTTTGAAATCTTCCTCGCGCAAACGGCGATAAACCCTCTTCGCCTCGGCGGACTCCGGCATGCCGCTCACCTCAAGTTCCCTGGGGGCCCAGCCGGATACCCCCTCGAATCGCTCTAATATTACACCCGGCTCCGACGGGCTTCAACCCAGGTATTCCCTGAGGATGTGGTCGAGCGTCGGCTCACCTATCTCTTGCAGTTCATACCGGACCCGCAGTGCCGGCTTATCGATATCGATTAGCCGCCGCAGGTCGATGGGGGTGGCGATGATCACGAGATCGCAGTCCACCGCTTCGATGGTTTCGCGTAGATCGGCGACCTGTCGTGGACTGTACCCCATGGCCGGCAGGACAGGACCGATTTCCGGATACTGATCGAACGTATCGGAGATGGATCCAACGACCCATTCCCGCGGATCCACCAGTTCGCGGGCTCCGAACTTCTTGGCCGCGATTACACCGGCACCATATCCCATGCCTCCGTGGGTCAACGTTGGCCCATCTTCCACGACCAGGACCCTCTTGCCCCTGATTTGCGCGGAATCATCGACGAATACCGGCGATGCGGCATCGACAACCACGGCATCGGGGTTAGCGAGGGATATGGAATCTCGTACCTCTTGGACCCCCTCGGGGGTCGCGGTCTCGATCTTGTTGATCAGGAGGACGTCGGACCGCCGCAAATTGGCTTCACCCGGATGATATTGCAACTCGTGACCGGGGCGGTGAGGGTCGACCAGGGTTATGTGCACGTCCGGGGAGTAGAAGGGTAGATCGTTATTCCCACCATCCCAGAGGATGACGTCCGCCTCCTTTTCCGCGCGGCGGAGTATCGCTTCGTAATCGACTCCCGCGAACACGACGAGACCCTTATCAAGATGAGGTTCGTACTCCTCCCTCTCTTCGATCGTGCACTCGTGGGTCGTCAGATCCTCGTACTCCGCGAAACGCTGTACGGCCTGGGCGACCAGGTTCCCGTATGGCATGGGATGGCGGACGACGACGACCTTCAAACCCATCTCGATCAATACATCGGCAACCCGACGAGTGGTTTGGCTCTTGCCGACCCCGGTCCTCACGGCTGTAACTGCCACCACTGGCTTAGAAGATTTCAGCATCGTCTCGGATGGTGGCAGGAACCTGAATCCGGCACCGGCTGCGAGCACCCGCGATGCTCGATGCATGACGTATTCGTGGGAAACGTCGCTATAGGAGAACACAACATCATCGATGGCGGCCTCTTCGATGATGTCCTCGAGATCCTCTTCGCCGCGGATCGGTATGCCCGACGGATATAGGTCGCCGGACAACTCCGGCGGATAGAGCCTCCCCTCGATATCCGGGATCTGCGTGGCGGTAAAGGCGACCACGTCGTAGTTACTTCTCTGCCGAAAGTAGGTATTGAAATCGTGAAAATCCCTTCCCGCGGCTCCCATTATCAGGACGCGAGTTCTCTCGTCGGACATTGGTACTCCCTCCAAAGATAAAACTGCCTCTACATAGTTAGCGCCATGATCGCCTTCTGAGCGTGCAGCCTGTTTTCGGCCTGGTCGAAGACTACGGACATGGGGCCGTCGATTATCTCGCCCGTAACCTCCTCTTCGCGATGCGCGGGGAGGCAGTGCATGAATATCGCACTTTCGGCCACATGTTCCCAAAGGTCGGCATTGACCTGATATGGCATCAGCGTAGTCAACCTTTGATCCTTGCTCTCCTCTTGGCCCATGCTGGTCCAGACATCGGCGTAGACGGCATCGGCATCGCGAACCGCTTCCACCGGATCCTTGGTGACCAGGATACGGGCACCAGTCTTGCGAGCCAGCGCCTGGGCATCCTGCACGATGGAAGGTTCCGGTTGAAATCCCTCGGGAGAGGCAACACGCACATCCATACCCATCTTGGCACCGGCGAACAGGAGCGAGTGAACCATGTTGTTGTTCCCATCCCCGGTGAACGCGAACTTAATGCCGGCGACGCGGCCGAACTTCTCCCAGATGGTGAGAATATCGGATGCAGCCTGGCACGGATGCAGCAGGTCGGTCAGGCCGTTTATGACGGGGATGGTGGAGTTTGCGGCCAGATCCACGACATCCTGGTGGTCGAAAGTCCGGATCATGATCCCGTCGAGATACCGGGACAAGACCCGAGCCGTATCCTCGATCGTCTCCCCGCGCCGCAACTGGAGTTCTTCGGCGCTGAGGAATAAACCGACTCCACCCAGCTGCCATATTCCAACTTCGAAGGATATGCGGGTTCGGGTCGAGGGCTTGGTGAATATCATCCCGAGGGTTTTCCCCTCCAGGGGGCGATCCATGATACCGCTTCTCATCCTGAGCTTCATCGATCTCGCCATCTCGACGATCTGCCATATTTCCTCGGTGGTAAAATCATTGAGGGACACGAAATCGCGCCCCTTGAGCAGGTTGGACAATTCTCTCTCCTCCCTCTACTCTCGCGGTCGCGGTGTGGTTTTGGAGTGCTCCTGGACCTAGAGAATCACCCTTGCCGGGGCACCGCAGCGGGTGCAGACGCCCTCCTCTTCGAGGCCGACCAGCCTGGTCCGATAGCCGGAGCGTTCCACCAAGACATTCCCGCAACGAGGACAAAATGTATCGGTGCCCCCGGGCAGGGTAACATTGCCCAGGTAGACATTATTCAATTCGGTCGACGCCGTCTCCTGCACACGTAGCAGCGTCGACATCGGTGTGGCGGGCCTGCGCATGCGATGGTGGGGAAAGTATCGCGCTATGTGCAGTGGGATGTCCGGATCCAAGCCGGCGATCCACTCGACCATCTTCCGAACATCGGAGGGATCGTCTGTACCGTCGGGTATGACGAGGAACGTGATCTCGACGTGCACCCCGGCATCGAGAGCATACTCTACATTCCGCATCACCACATCCAGTTGGCCACCACAGTACCTTCGATAGAACCCTTCGTCGAACCCCTTTACGTCGATGTTACATGCGTCTATGTGTTCCAGGGCTTCGGCCCAGGGACCCGGCATGGCGTACCCGTTGGTCACCAATACATTGGAGTAACCCGCCTCGGCCACCAAGGGCGCTGCGTCCAATATGTATTCGATCCACATGAGCGGCTCGGAATAGGTGTAGGCCACACCGATGCAATTACGCCCTTCGTAGTCCCCGAGCAAAGCGACCAATTCCCCGGGGGATAAAGGGGAACCGGGCGAATTCGCCCGAGGAGGGTTGGACAACTCCCAGTTCTGGCAAAAGGAACACGAGAGGTTGCAACCGACCGCCCCCAGCGAGAGTATCGTCGAAGATGGTTTGAAGTGGTACAGGGGCTTCTTCTCGATCGGATCGAGGGCGATGGCTGCCACGAGCCCGTAGTTGGAAGCCACCAATGTTCCGCCCCTGTTCTCCCTGGTCCCGCAGGCCCCCCTCAATCCCTCGGGAATCTTGCAGTTCTTCGGACACAGAAGGCACGGTATCCGCCCATCTTGGCGCGGGCTACCGGCGTACAAAGCCTCACGCAGGGCCATGCCTGGTCACCTCGAAACGAAAGATCTCCAGTGCGGGATCGCCCGGATCTATCCGGGCCTTCTGCGAGGCTATCCGCACCTGTTCATCCACCGTATCGATGCCCGGTATGCCCGGCAGAAGAACCCCCTTTTGTGACCCCCTGGCGACGACCACGCCGAAACGATTCGGATCGAGGTCTTCCACGCCGGCGGGCTCGGTTTCAGAGAGTACATCAACCGTGATCTCAACATCGCCCAATTCTCGATCGCCGAGGGGCGGAAACCTGGGATCTCGAAAAGCCGCCGAAGCGGTGTTTCGGATTATCTCGGCCGCCAGGGTTTTAGACATCGGCTCTATGGTTCCTATGCATCCTCTCAAGTGTCCGCCTTTGTGTATCGTGACGAAACAGCCCGCCGAGCGCCCCAGGTCCCGGGAAAGGGGTTGTGGCTGCGGCATGTGTTCTCCGGCTTCGAAATGGTACCTGAGGGCTACCCGGGCCAGGCTGGCCGGATCGAGATAGCCTATCGCCTCTTTCGGCGTCAATGTCGCCACCGCGTACCCGACGCCGAAGGGAGCCTCGTAGGAATGAAGAATGGGAATGGATCCGGGATGGGATACGTCAGCGGCCGCCAGGGCGACGAGGAGCGGAGAGTATCCGCACTCACCGGCGGATTCCACGATTCGGGGAGAAATATTCCAAAGGACCCCGGTATCCCCTCTTCTGAAGGCTTGTACGATGGATCGATCGAACTCGGCCGCCCGGGGGTGAAAGCCCGCCGGCGCATCGGGGCTAAGGCGATGCGAGAGATCCCCACTGGCTAGCAGTACAACGCGTCGCCCGGCTTCGCAAGCCCCGGCTACCAAACTCGAACCGAGTCTTCTCAGATCATCAATCCCCATCGCCGGATAGCCCATGCAAACCACCGGTAGCTCTACATCCCCATCGAGAAGAGCCAGCAGGGGAACGGAGATACCGTGATCGACACGCCCTCCCCAGGCATCATCAACCTCCCAGGCTATGCCTTTCTCCTCGGCGGCCTCCCCGATGCAGCGGCGGAGGTGCCCATCGATTTCCAAAGAAACGCACAGGTCGGGAGCGCCAAAGTGTGCAAGACTGGCGCGCACGCGGTCACCGCCCATGGAGACAACGGTCCCCGGTTTGGCGGGACCGTGGGGAGAAATGATTATCAACACGTCGGGCTCAAGCCTGGATAACCAGCCGGATAGGTCTCGTAGCGCCTTTCGGGTATCCTGGACCTGTTCGGACTCCGCTCCTCCGACCTCCGGAAAGATCACCGGAGGGTGCGGCACCAAAGCGGCTCCCAGCAATGAAGAATCCATAATCTTGCCACCTCCGGGTGCGAGTGTCGTTACTAAGGGTTCCTTACCCGGAGTATACCACAGGCTCAAGATCCCACTCGGACGCGGATTCCGCAGGCGTACGGGAGCCGACCAAAGGGGGAATAATCCTGGAGATCGATCTGGGAACATGAAATCTTTCAGCGAAGACTCCGGCGCGGATATTCAACAATATCCACGCCGACACCGGGCACGGTAACGATCAACCCCGGGGTCGGAGTTGGTGTAGCCACCGGCAAGTTGGGCCCGACAGGGGTCGTCGGAGAGCCGGGAACCTTCGCTATACGGGCGCCCTTTGGCCGACGCCAGGCTACGCGGAGCGCGGCCGACGGGACATCCCGAGGTTCCCCGCAGATTTCGGCCTCGAATTTCGGGCCCATGCTGCGATCAGCGCTTGGAGAACTGAGAAGCCTTCCTGGCCTTCTTGAGTCCGTACTTGCGGCGTTCCTTCTCGCGGGGATCACGTGTCAGCAATCCCTCGGCCTTAAGTTTCTTACGAAGCTCGGGCTGAGCAACAGTGAGAGCCCGGGCGATGCCATGACGAAGGGCTCCAGCCTGACCGGATACGCCACCCCCGTGTACTCGAGCGATGACATCATAGTCGGCCATCGCGTTGACAACCCGCAGGGGAGTTAACGCCCACTCCCGCATGGTGGCGAGAGGAAAGTACTCATCCACATCTTGTTCGTTGACCGTTATACGGCCATCTCCGGGAACGAGGCGAACTCGGGCAACGGCCCTCTTGCGACGCCCTGTACCCCAAAACTGCACTACTGCCAAGGTAATTCCTCCTTTCCCTCGCGCTAGAGCTCGACTTCTATGGACTTCGGTGACTGGGCTTCGTGGGGATGATCATCGCGCGCATAAACCTTTAGCTTCTTGAACATGCGGCGTCCCAGTTTATTCTTCGGGAGCATCCCGCGAATTGCTTTCTCCACGACGAAAGCGGGCTTCTTATCCATCAATTCACCATAGGGGGTACTCCGAAGACCGCCCGGATAGCCGCTGTGGCGATGATAGAACTTCTGCTCGCGCTTGCGACCGGTTAGGGCCACCTTACTGGCATTGATCACGATCACGTGATCACCGGTATCGACGTGAGGAGTGAAGGTGGGCTTGTGCTTTCCGCGGAGAATTCGCGCGACGAAAGTGGCGAGCCTTCCAAGGGGCACGCCGGTGGCGTCAACGACCCACCAGTCGCGAGAGACCTCCGCCTCCTTTGCCATATACGTATCCTTCATTGCATCCTCCCTCATTGCGCTCTCAAGGAACAATTACGATTCTAACTACTGAGTTGACGGGCGTCAATCCGCGGGGAGTTCGTCCGGCGGATATCCTACTGCGATGAGGAACAACCCATGCCCCGGAGCCGTGGGTCCCGCCGCACTCCGATCTCCCGCGTCGCGAGCACTCCACAGGTCTTCTGGGGTGATTCGTCCCAATCCCACCTCGACCAGGGTTCCCACTATGCTACGGGCCATCTTGTAAAGGAATCCATCCGCTATCATGTCGATGGATACCACCGATTGGTCCGACGTAACGACTAAGCGATGCATGTTACGCACCGTGCTCTTGACCGGTCGGCCGCTTACCTGAAACGAAGCGAAGTCGCGAACGCCTTCTAAACCGCGTGCCGCCCGCTCCATTTCGGACAGGTCCAGGTTGCGCATCAGGTACCAGGCGAAATTCGCGAGAAACGGTAACCCTCCATCGTCGAGACGTATCCTGTAACGGTAGTGTTTCCAGGACGCCCACCCCACGGGATCGAAATCTCCGGGGACGAGGCGGGCACCTTTGACCCATATCCCCTCGGGGAGCAAGCCGTTCATTGCCACGGGCCATCGATCCAGGGGTATCTGCACGTCGGGATCGAAGCAAACGACTTGCGCGAAGGCGTGTACTCCAGCATCCGTTCTACCGGCGCCCCTCACGACGACCGCGGTCCCGTTGATGGTACGAAGGGCGTCCTCGAGACAGCTTTGCACCGTCGGCTCTTCCCGCTGCCTTTGGAAACCGTGAAACCGGGTACCATCGTAAGCGACCGTCAGGGCTATGCGCACGAGTTACACCACCAATGCAACGGCGAAACCGGCGGCCAACAGTGCACCAGCTGCCACATCGCGAGTCCCCATCCTGAGGATCTTGAACCTCGATCTCCCCTCGCCACCCCTGTAACAACGGGCTTCCATGGCCAGGGCGAGATCATCGGCACGGCGGAAGGCGCTGACGAAGAGGGGGACGAGCAGAGGCACCATGCTCTTCGCCCGCTTGACGAAGCCCCCGCTTTGGAAATCCGCGCCCCTGGCCATTTGCGCCTTCATGATCCTCTCGGCCTCATCGAGGAGCGTGGGGATAAACCTCAGGGCGATGGTCATCATCATCGCGAGTTCATGGGCGGGAACACCCACCCTCCGAAAAGGTCCCATCAGGTACTCTAGTCCATCCGTGAGGTCGATGGGGGCCGTGGTCAAAGTGAGCATGGAGGTCGTGACTATCAGGAGTAGAAGGCGACAGGCCATGATGGCAGCCTGGAAAATCCCCTCCCGGGTAATTCCCAGCGGACCGAGACTATAGATGACTTCCCCGGGCGTCATGACGGCATTGAGGGTAACCGTTAGCACTATTATGAATAACACCGGCCTCAAGCCGCGGACGAGCATCTTGAGGGGTATCTTGCCCGCCAGAGCCATCATCGCGGTCACCGCGCCCATCACTGCATATCCGGAGAAACCCCTCACCATGAACAGGATAATGACGTACGCCAGTACTGCCACGATCTTCGTCCTGGGATCCAGGCGGTGTACCAGGGATTCGCCGGGAAGGTATTGACCTATCGTCACGCTATTGCGAAGCACTATCTTTACCCCTCAACAATTGGGCGAGGGCATCTATGCCCTCATCGACGGTCAATACATCCAGGGGAACCGACAATCCGGCTCGCCTCATTGCCAGCATGACGTGCGTCACCCGGGGAACGTCCAGGGAAAGCGAGGACAGATCCTCCAGGCGGGAGAAAACATCCCGCTTGCTGCCATCCATGGCGACGGCACCTTCGGATAGAACGACTATGCGATTGACCAATTGCGCCATGTCCTCCATGCTGTGAGACACCATGATCATCGTCATACCCGCCCGATTGAGCTCCCGCAATCTGCCGACCAGGCTGGCGCGTCCGCGAGGATCCAGCCCACTGGTGGGCTCATCTAGGATGAGGACATCACCCTTCATGGCGAGTACCCCGGCGATGGCAACTCGCCGCATCTGGCCACCCGATAACTCGAAGGGAGATCGCTCGAGGATTTCCTCGTCGAGGCCGACGGCCCCGGCGGCCCATGCGACGCGATCGGCAATGTCGTCGTCATCCAACTCCAGATTCTTGGGGCCAAAGGCGATGTCCGCCCAAACCGTTTCCTCGAACAGCTGGTGCTCCGGGTACTGAAACACCATGCCTACCTTGCGCCGAAGATCGCGGAGCGCCTTGCGGTCTTTCCCGACTTCGACGCCATCCACGAGCACCCGTCCCTCGCTAGGGAACAGCAATCCGTTCATGTGCTGAACCAGGGTGGATTTACCCGACCCCGTCGGGCCGACTATACCCAAAAAATCCCCGTCCTCGACGCCAATACTGACGTCGGACAGGGCGCGGTGCTCCCAGGGTGTTCCGGGGGCATACACGTAGGTTACGTTTTCGAGCGCAATTGACATACTGCCTCCACGAGATCATCCAGCCCTGTTATGGTCCGGTCTACCGCGTAACCGCGTTCATTGAGACCTCGCGCGAGCGCGGTTACGACGGGGACATCCAGTCCCACGGCGTTGAGATCGATGCCGTCTCCGAAAACCGAGGAGGATGTACCGTCAGCCACTATTGTACCCTCGCTGAACACGACTACCCGATCTGCCTCGAGCGCTTCCTCCATGAAGTGGGTTATGAAAACCACTGCCAGATTGTGTTCCCGGCAAAGGTGTTTTACTGTGTCCATGACGTCGATCCGGCCGCGGGGGTCGAGCATCGAAGTCGCTTCATCCATGACGATGCACTCGGGTTGCATAGCCAAGACTGCAGCTATGGCCACCCTCTGCTTCTGACCCCCGGAAAGATTATGGGGCTCCCGGTGTCGCACTTCTCCGAGCCCGATCTCGGCCAGTACTCTATCGATTGCTTCGTGCATCTCCTCGGTGGGCACCCCGAGGTTTTCGAGGCCGAAAGCGACCTCTTCTTCGACGGTGGTGCTGACCAACTGGTTATCGGGGTTTTGAAACACCATACCCACCGTGCGCCGAATATCCCATACTTTGTCATCATCCGCGGCCGACTTGCCGTCGACGATAACCTCGCCCTCGGTGGGTACCAGGAGTGCATTCATCATCTTCGCCAGGGTCGATTTACCCGATCCGTTACTCCCTACCACGGCGATGAATTCGCCGCGCTCGATGCGAAGGTCGACTCCCCTAACGGCGGGGATCTCTCCCTCTTCACCTCGACGATAGGTGTAACTGGCCCCTCGGAATTCGATCAGGGGGGGGCCCGCAGTGTTCACCGCGAGCGCCTCCCTCAAACCAGTTCCAAGATGGCCATCGGGGCGCCATCGCCCCGACGCGGGGCCGTCTTAAGTATGCGTGTATACCCCCCGGGGCGGTCTTGATAACGGGGCCCCAGGGTCTCGACGATCTTCTTCGCCACATCCTCTTCATTGACGAACGATAGGATCTGGCGGAAGGCGTGCAGGTCGCCGCGCTTTCCGAGAGTGATCAGTTTTTCAACAAGGGGCTGAGCAGCCTGGGCCCTCGCGTGGGTGGTCTCAACCCGCTCGTGGTTGAGAACCGAAGTGACGAGTCCCCGCAGTAGGGCTCTTCGCTCATCCTTGGGTCGATTCAGCTTCTTGGGACGCACGTAGCGCCATCTCCCCTCAAGTCACGATCTGTTCCACACTGTGTCATTCCGAGTCTGAATCCGCCAGCTCGAGATCGTGCTCTTTAAGCTTTTCGGTTACTTCCTCCAAAGACTTGTCTCCGAGGTTTCGGATCTTCAGCATTTCCGCAGGTGTGTACGCGATCAATTGACCGATGGTATCGATACCGGCACGCTTGAGACAATTGAAGGATCGTACCGAAAGCCCGAGCTCCTCTATACTCCGTTCGAGCAAACGGTTCCGCTCTTCTTCCTCCGGTTCCACCATTATCTCCGGAGTGTCCTCGGCGCGCTCGGTCAAGCCCACGAATAGGGCCAGGTGTTCGCGTATCACCTTTGCGGCCAAACCGACGGCTTCGTCGGCGGTGATGCTTCCGTTGGTCCAAACCTCAAGTACCAAGCGATCGTAATCCGTGATTTGACCGACGCGAGTATTCTCCACCGAGAAGTTCACCCTGCGTACCGGGCTAAAGAGACTGTCCACGGCGATGACGCCGATGGCCTGTCCTTCCTCCTTATTGTCCCGCGCGGGAGCATAACCTCGCCCCTGCTTCACGATCAGTTCCATGAAGAGACGGGCGCGATGATCCAGAGTCGCGATGTGGACATCTGGATTAAGGAGGTCTACGTCGGCGGGCAACTTGAGATCGGCGCCGGTAATCTTGCCCTCACCCTCGACTTCCAGCGTCAAGCGCTGTGGCTCGGGAGAGTGGACCTCTAGCACCAGTTCTTTGAGATTCATGATTATTTCGGTAACGTCTTCGACGACACCCGGCACCGTATCGAACTGGTGTCTGACACCTTCGATCTCGATGGAGGTTACCGCAGCCCCCGGGATCGAGGACAGGAGTACTCGCCTCAGTGAGTTACCGAGCGTAGTACCATATCCCCTCTCCAGGGGTTCGACTACGAACCTCTGGTAGGACCCATCTTCGCTGCCATCCTCACATCGGATGGTCGGTCTTTCTATCTCTAGCATCCGCCGCCCCCCTACATCATGTTAACCGGACGCAATTGCTCAACGAGAGTACATCTCTACGATGAGGTGTTCCTTGACGGGAATATCGATGTCTTCGCGGTTCGGAAGCCTTACCACGGTCCCGCGGTAATTCTCCCAATCCATATCGAGCCACTCGACGATCCCGCGGGTAGCGGCCATCTCGGCCATTTCCTGGAATCGAGGTAGCTGACGGGATCCTTGCTTCAGTTCGATTACATCGCCCTCGCGGACCTCGTAAGAAGGGATGTCGGTCTTGCGACCATTGACGTGGAAGTGCCCGTGGCGAACCATCTGGCGCGCCTCGGTACGGGAAGAAGCGAGCCCGAATCGGTAGACCACGTTATCGAGACGCCGTTCCAGCGATTGCAGCAGCAATTCACCGGTTACGCCCTTGCGACGCGTAGCCTGTTCATAATACCGATGGAACTGATCTTCCATTACTCCGTAGATGCGACGGGTCTTCTGCTTTTCTCTGAGCTGGAGCCCGTATTCGCTCTGCTTGCGGCGACGACTCTGCCCGTGTTCTCCCGGCGGATATCCACGGCGGTCCATCGCGCATTTCTCAGTGTAGCATCTATCGCCCTTGAGAAAGAGCTTATCGCCCTCGCGCCGACATATTCGGCAACTCGGGCCAGTATACCTAGCCAAAATTCAAACCTCCTAACATACTTCAGCGACGCCGTTTCGGCGGACGACACCCGTTATGCGGTATCGGGGTGACATCCTTGATTAGAGTGATCTCCAGGCCCGCAGCCTGAAGCGACCTTATAGCCGCTTCCCTGCCGGATCCGGGTCCCTTTACAAACACGGAGACTACGCGTAGCCCATGGACCATAGCATCCCTGGCCGCCTTCTCAGCCGCCATACCCGCGGCAAAGGGCGTGCTCTTACGTGAGCCCTTGAATCCCACGGTACCAGAGGTTCCCCACGCGATGGCGTTACCACCTTCGTCGGTGATGGTAACGGTGGTGTTATTGAAGGTCGACTTGATATATACGTGACCCTTTTCAACGTTCTTCCGGACGCGCCGGCGGGAACGAGTTGTTCTTGCTCTCCTCCTGGCCATTTCAACCCTCCTCAACTTTTCAAGATCATACGAACGAAAACTCTATTTAGCGACGCCCCGGGCGACGGGTCGGGCCCTTGCGGGTTCGGGCATTGGTCTTAGTCCTTTGTCCGCGGACGGGCATTCCCCGCCTATGGCGAATCCCACGATAGGATCCTATGTCGACGAGGCGCTTGATGTCCTGCTGCCTCTCTCGTCTCAGGTCACCTTCGACGCGATACTCTTCGTCGATCAAGCGCCTGATGTTGTTTATCTCGGCCTCGGAGAGGTCCTTCACCCTGATAGAGTTATCCACTCCGGCCTCTTCAACTATGCGTCTCGCTAGGGAAGCACCTATCCCGTAAATCCGGGTCAATGCCACCTCTACGCGCTTCTCCCTGGGGAGATCGACGCCAGCTATGCGAGCCATTCTTGCTCACCTCCGCAGTCCGTCAGCCTTGGCGCTGTTTGTGTTTGGGATTATCGCAGATCACCATGAGAATCCCGTGTCTGCGTATTATCTTGCACTTGTCACACATCTTCTTTACCGACGCTCGAACTTTCACGGGTCATACCCCCAAGAGAGAATAAATCCGGACCGGTCCGCCCCGGGGCCTAAGACCGGTGCCTCCACGTTATCCTTCCCCGGGTGAGATCGTAAGGTGACAGTTCCACCGTCACCCGATCTCCGGGTAGGATGCGTATATAGCTCATCCGAATCTTCCCCGAGATATGGGCGAGAATCTTGTGCCCGTTTTCCAACTCGATTTGAAACATGCCCCCGGGGAGGGGCTCCACTACCGTTCCTTCAACCTCGATGACATCTTTTTTAGCCATCTGCTTGACCAGCCCCCTCACCGTCGC
>SLGS01000210.1 GCA_007136565.1 Clostridia bacterium
CAACGCTGACCGTTAGATGGGGACAGACCGGAGAAGACTTGTGTTCTAGCTCGAGATCCCCGATCAGCGCCCGGGTCCGGTCCGCCAGGGTCGCCACATCCCCTTCGCCGACGTTGGGCAATACCACTACGAACTCCTCGCCGCCGTACCTCACCACCAGGTCCGATGCCCTGGAGTAACTCCTGCGAAGGGTCGAGGCGACGATTCGGAGACACTCATCCCCGCGATCGTGCCCGTAAGTATCGTTGAACTCCTTGAAGTGATCTATGTCGATGACGATGAGGGAGAGGGGTGCACCCTCTCGCATACACCTGCGCCACTCCGTCGACAGGGTCTCCCCGAGTTTCCTGCGATTCCAAAGCCCCGTCAAAGGATCCTTGAGCGAAAGTTGTTCCAGGATCCGATTCGACTCCTCCAGCTGCTCTTTTCTCAATTCCACTTCCCTTTGACTTCGCCGGAGTTCGCTGGTTCTATCGCGGACGATGCGATCCAGGTTGGCGTTCGTGTGCGCCAGGGAACGACCCAGTTCCTCGCGTTCGTCGAAGGCTTCCGAGTACTTGGCCGCCAGCACCAGGGAGTGGGTCAGGACGAATACCATTTGACCGAAGCTGGAGAGATTTCCACTGACGATGAAACTACGGATCACGGATGGCCCGGCATCGTTGAGCCACACGCTGAGGAAGACGAGATCGTGCAGGGTCGTCACCACCAGTATGGAGGCACCCACCGCCATGAACCCGGTCCCGGTGCGCGGTTCCCGGAATACCCTCGCCAGAAACAACACGATGTAGGCTGCCACGAAGATGACGAACAGTTGGAACGCGGGATTGATGATGGTGAAGATGCGGGCGGGTGTGAGCAGGACGAAGGTGGAAAAGGAGACGCCGACGATTTGGCTCCATCGGACGAGATTGGAAGAAATCAGGTCTGGAAACGCGCTCTGGAAAAACATCAGCAACAAGGGTACTCCCAAATAGAAAGACAGGGTTTGGACGTTGTGGGCCAGTTCCCACCCGATGAAGGGTAGTGCCGTCATGATCAGGCGCTCACCGACCAGGAGCGTCCTGGTCGCCACGGCCAGGGAGAAGGCTCCAAAGTATAGGTACGATCGATCCTGCCTACGGAAGAGGTAGATCACGAGGTGGTATATTCCGAGCATGAGGAGGCTGCCGAATATCAAGAATTCCCTCGCGATGGCACCGTCGCGTCCGGCGATGATGGTCTCGGGATCCCCGATGAGGATATCCTCCAGGATCCCCCCGCTTCGATGGTGGAAGTTGGAGACTCGCACGGCGATGTGGTTTTCGCCCGGTTGGACCCCGAAGTCCGCCACCTGGGGGAGATATTTCGGTTGCGAGGATGTGCCATCGGTGCCGATGCTGCCGGCGCGAGCCACCATCTCACCGTTGACCCATACTTCGTGGGCGGTAAATAGCCTCGGTATTCTCAGTGCGACATCCATCTCCCCGGGGGACTCCACCCTCAGGGTGTACGTCGCGAAGCCTTGGCCCGGCAGATCGACGTGGTTGACCGATCCCCCGTTCCACGCCCCGGGAACGCGGATGTAATCCGGGGGTACCCCGGGGTCTCGGGGATCGGGAAATTCGTCCCAAAAAAAGCCCCAAGTTCCGTCCAGGGACCTACTCCAGGATCCTCCCTCGGGGGAGGGGATCTCGAAGACACCTTCCTGCACGCGGGTGGGATCCCCGCCGCAGGATGCCCCGACCAAAGCGGCCGAGACAAGTATTATCACGACGAGCCATATCTTGGATTCCAGGGCGATACCATCCTTTCGCGAGAATCGGCGACCACCGGTCACATCTCTCCCACGGCCCCTACTTGCGTACCCTAATCATGTTATCGGCATTCCCCATGGGATACTACAGCTCGATTTGGCCGCGACTAAGCGATAATGGCGAAGATCGGCGGCCGTCTTTCGCCCCGGGGCGACTCCGGGATATAATGAGTGGTACTTGTGCGTCTTCACACGCCCGTCGAAAGATGCGGCCGCGAGAGGTACCACCGAGACAATACTGCGAACTCTATTACCCCCCGCGGGGGGATAATGGTATAAATCGACGAGCAGATCGTCGAGTTGAGAGGTGACATGATGAAAAAGGAAACACCCAATCCCGGGGGACACGTGCGATTGATTCCCCTCGGGGGCATGGCGGAGATAGGCAAGACGCTGTTGATTTGGGAGTCGGAAAACGAGGCAATAGTAGTGGACGCGGGGTTGGCCTTTCCCGAAGACGAGATGCTGGGAGTCGACATCGTCATCCCGGATTTCTCCTACCTTCTCGAGATAAGGGATAAGGTCGTCGGCATATTCCTGACCCACGGCCACGAAGACCACATCGGGTCTTTGCCCTTCCTGCTCAAGGAGATTACGGTGCCGGTATACGGCCCCGGGCTAGCCCTGGGCCTGGTCAAGAGGAAGCTGGATGAGGCAGGTCTCAGGCTTCCCGCGGGATCGCGGAAGGTCGTGCCCCGTGAGACGATCAAGACACAGGATTTCGAAGTGGAATTCTTCCGCGTGAGCCACAGCATCGCGGATGCCATGGGATTTGCCATAACCACACCCGCCGGATTGATGATCCACTCGGG
>SLGS01000069.1 GCA_007136565.1 Clostridia bacterium
ATAATCGGATCGCCGGGGTCGGGAAAGTCGACCCTGGCTCGCCGGGTGGGGGAGATCCTCGGGATACCCGTCTACCACCTGGATAGGCTCTATTGGAATCCCGGGTGGGAACCCACCCCCGGGGAGCGGTGGCGGAAGATCCACCGCCGGCTCCTGGAGAAACCCCGTTGGATAATCGATGGTCACTACGCCAGCACCCTCGGGGAGCGGTTGTCCGCCGCGGACGCGTTGTTCTACCTCGATTTCCCGAGGGTCCTCTGCCTCCGCCGCACCATCTCCCGGGCTCTACGCGGGCACCGCGAGGATATGGCCGATGGGTGCCCCGAGAAGTTCGATGCCGATTTCCTATCCTTTTTGGCCTACGTTTGGAACTTCCCGGGGCGCGATGGCCGCTCTGTGGAGGATCTCCTGCGAAGAACGCGACCCGGGCTCCGCGTACATAGATTGCGATCACCCCGCGAGGTGGAGGATTTCCTCGAGGGTCTCGACGTTCCGCCCCGCCGGGACTGAGAAACCGCCGGTGAACGGCGCATCCTCGGCCAATTCCCGGGCAGGATTGGAAAACCCCCGCGAAGAAAAACTATCAGTTCGCCAATCTTCTGGCGATTCAATTCCAATACATAACATAGGGGGAAGTCATGAAACGTAGACTACTGGTATTATCCGTGCTCGTCATGTTCGTATTCGGTTCCGTCGGCACCGCCTTCGCCGCGGGGGCGGTGGAAGTGGTGAGATCGCCGTTTTCCGACGTCGCCGACGATGCGGACACGGCCCGCGATTTCGCGCTGCTTCGGGCCCTCGGGATCTTCGAGGGATACGGGGACGGCACCGTCAACCCGGCGGGAACGCTGACGCGCGCCGAGTTCGCCAAGGTAGTGGTGGCGACGCTGAACCGCGTCTCCAGCGCCAACGCCCTGTCCGCCATGACGCCGGAATTCAGCGACGCCGACGCCATCCCGGCCTGGGCGCGGGGCTTCGTCAACGCCGCCTACGCCACCGGGATCATCCAGGGCCGCGGAGACGGCAGCTTCGATCCCGCGGCGCCGGTAACCCTGGCGGAGGCCGTAACCATGCTGGTGCGCGCCCTGGGCTATGAGCCCGCCATCGTCGGTCCCTGGCCCGCTGCACACATCGCCATGGCAGCCCACCTCGGCATAACCGACGGCGTATCCGCGCTGGCCGGGGTCCCCATCACCCGCGAGGAGATGGCCATCATGACGGCCAACGCCCTGGGCGTGGTTCCCGCGGATTCCGACGGCGTCGAGGACGAGGACAAGGACAGCCTCCTCGAGGAAGCCTTCGGTTTCGATACCGATGAGGTCGTCGAAGACTACGGCCCCGCCAGGATCCGGATCGACGGTGCCTGGTACGATCTCTCCGATCCCGTGTCCGTGTTCGGCGCGGACACCATCGCCGCCCTGGACGGAAACGCCGTGGACTTTTACGCCACCGGGGGGGTTGTCCGCTTCGTGGAGGTCTCCGATACCCGCGTCATCTCGGGCACCTTCGACGCTTGGCTGACCCGCGCCCGCCTGAGGTTAGAGGACGGCCGGGTCTTCGAGCACCTGCCCTTCTCGGGCTCCGAGGACCTCCTGGAGGTCGCCGTCAACGGTGCATCCTTCGACGACGGTATAACCCTCGGAAACCGCTCTGATTACATCGACGAGGGCGACGAGGTGAGGTTGCACCTGGATGCCGACGACGTCGTGGAGCGCATCGAGGTCGGGTTCGATACCTTCGAAAACGTCCTCTTGGTGGAAGTGGATTTGGACGACGAGGACGATCCCGAGTACGGCACCGTGGACCTGGAGAAGTACACGAGCCCATCCGAGTCCCAGGTGATCGAGGGTCTCTCGGTCGATGATGCAACCCGCGTGACCCTCGACGGCGAGCGCGCGACCCTGGAAGACGTATCGGATGCCCTCGGGGCCCTGCGCGACAGGTACGGCGACGAGGCCAACGCCATCGCCACGGTCAGGATAGTGGGGTACCTGCACGACGAGGCCTTCGGCGACGCCGACGGCGAGGAACTCATCGAGCTCTCGGTGATCACCTCGAACATCGTCTCCGACGAGGTAACGGCCCGGGGATCGGATTACGTGCGCATGGACGGTGAACGCGTCTACGTGGATACCGACTACCTGGCGGTTTCCTCGCTGACCCTAGGCAGGGATGCCACCCTGCTTCTCGGGGATGACGACAAGGCGCGGGTCGTGCTCACCGATGCCCCCGCGGACGATATATACTTCGCCAGGCTCCTGGAGTACTCCGACGTCGACGAGGATAAGGGTGAGGCGGACATCCGGGTGGAGCTGGCCGACGGAAGCGTCGTCGACCTCGATGCTGTGAGATACGGAGTTCTATTCCTCAAGCCTAAGTCGTTGGGCGCGCATTTCGTCCCCGGGGTGGAATATGCAGTAAGACCCGAGTACGAGGATTTCCTGGATGATATGCTCGATGGGATCGTGGTCATCACCGAGGACGTGGAGGGCTACGAGGACGGGTTATACATCCATGGGATTCGCGAGGGAACCCCCTCTCTGACCAGACACACCGGATCCTACCTCGAGAGCACCGAGACGTGGATCCGGGTGGAGAA
>SLGS01000217.1 GCA_007136565.1 Clostridia bacterium
ATGTGTGCGCAAGTGACCAACTATATCCAATGACAACACCTCGATCGATCATTAGCATGCCGTTGCGTTGAAATATTCAAGACTCCGATGAATCATCCTGCTCGAATATCTTCAGGTACTCTCCGTAACCCTCTTCGGTCATGCGTCCCCGGGGGATGAACTTCAATGCGGCGGAGTTGATGCAATATCTCAAGCCGGTCTCACCGGGACCGTCTTCGAACACGTGACCCAGGTGTGATCCGGCACCAACACTGAGCACCTCGGTCCTCCGCATGCCGTGACTGGTGTCGAACCTGGTTTCCACCGAGGACTCGTCCACCGGGGCGGTAAAGGATGGCCATCCGGATCCCGAGCGGAACTTGTCACGGCTGCTAAACAGCACTTCCCCTGAAGCCCGATCGACGTAGATGCCTTCTGCCTCATTATCCCAGTACTCGTTTTCGAAGGGGGGTTCAGTAGCGCCCTCCTGGATGACCCGGTACTGAAGATCCGTCATCTCATTCCCTTGAAAATCCCTGCGCTCTCCGTCCATTTCCTCGCTCCCCTCGTCATATGTGAAATCGCCGAAGCGGCAGGTCGAAAAAGGCTCCTCGGGCTCCCCGTTGGAGCGAATCAAACCGAATCCACCTGCGATGAATAGACTCACGAGGATCACCCACGCAAGTACTCGCATCGATTTCAACTCCACTTCCCCGTTCCGGCTTCATCTCATCATCGGATAGTATTCCCCCGACCAACGCCGTACTAACCGGATTGAGCTCCCTTGCCATTCCCCGCGCTGGCATCTTGAACTATTGGTGCAGTTAGCGCTACTATCGACAGTAATGGATGATCGATTAACGAGCGATGTTCCGTTTGGTCAACTGGGGAGTGGGGGTGCGCTCGATTGAGTGGCATGGGAGAGATGCGACTTCACTTTTTTGCCGTAGGCGCCATAATCCTGGCGAATTCTTACATCCTCCGCCTGATGGAGACCGGCTTCACCGCGGGTTGGTTTCTCTTTCTTATCGGCGCCTTAATGCTGGGATCGTGCATATACGTGGGATTGGTCCTCGGCGTGGGTGGTGGAATCCTGGTATCCACGTCTGTCGAGGTATTCCACAGTATCGTTCGGGCCATTCGCAACGCCCGCCAAAGGGTCGTCGAGAGATCCGGAGCGATGAGCTGAAGCGACCGCGCGACCGGGGGCGCGATCTGGAAAAAAGGAGCACCGCTGGCCGTTCATTGGTGACTGCCCCGGACCAGCGAGGCTTTTTGTCGGATTGAAACCGCCGGCGCGTTTCGGTCTGGGATCGACTAGGACAATGAATCTACCGGGCGAACTACGTGTCAGCCAGGGACTTCAGGATTTCCAATACAGAAGTTGCCAAGGCCCCCGGACGATATCCGCCCTCCAACACGAAGACCGATCGACCCCCGCAGTATCGACGAGCCCAATCCTTAACCCGGGTAGCCAGGACCCCAAAGTCTCTCGCATGAAGTTGCATGTCCGTCAGAGGGTCCTCCCGGTGCGCATCCTGCCCGGCCGATACGATGATGAGCTCGGGTTCGAAAGCCCGGCACGCCGGGTCGATAATCTCGTCAAACGCCATCAAGTATTCATCGACGCCCGAGCCCGCCTCCAACGGAACGTTTACGGTGAAATCCAATCCCCGTCCCTCGCCTCGCTCGCAGCGGTCGCCGGAACCGGGATAGTCGGGGAACTGGTGCAAAGAACATACCAGGACCCTGGGATCATCGTAAAATATCTCCTGCGTACCGTTTCCGTGATGGGCGTCCCAATCGAGCACCATCACTCTCTCGAGGGAATGCCGGGTCAGGGCGTGATGTGCGGCGACGGCTACGTTGTTGAAAAGGCAATACCCCATGGAGCGGCGGGATTCCGCATGATGCCCCGGGGGGCGCACGAGGCAGAAGATACTTTCGACCCGGTCCGAAAGAACCGCATCGACCCCGCGCATCGCCGCTCCGGCCGCCAGGAGGGCGACCTCAAAGCTATCGCGCCCAACAACGGTATCTTCATCCAGGGCGACCTGGCGCTCACAGTGAATGCGGACTTTTTCTATGTGGTCTTCAGGGTGAACCCCGACGATTTCATCGAGGGTCGCCGGCCTGGGCTTGATCATATCGACGTTGTCCAGCAATCCCCCGTCGGAGAGCAGGTCCATCACCGTCTTCAGTCGCCGGGGATTCTCGAGGTGTGCTCCGGTATCGTGTAGCAAGAATCGCTCATCGAAGATGATCCCAAGACTCGAGGCAGAATGCGCATCGGATCTAGCACGAATATCCCGCTCCCACCGGAGGGTCCCATCCATCATATTTCCAATTCCTCCTCGTGCCACGGCGAGATGCCCCCGCAATAACACGGGGGCATCTCGTCCAGGCCTGATGAATCTACTTCCAGTCGGTGAGGATAGCCCCTATGGCCTCAAGTACGCGATCGATTTGCTCGTACTCTATCACCAGCGGAGGGGAGAACGTCAGCGTATCACCCAGGGGTCGCAGGATTATGTTGTGATCCAACAGCTTCTCGGAAACGGCGGAACCCGTTCGATCCGCCGGGGGTAGGGGTGCTCGAGTATCCGCGTCCTCGACCAATTCCAGGCGAGCCATCAAGCCCAACGCGGATACGTCGCCGACCCGGGGGAACCGCCTCAATTCCTCCAATCCGGCGAGCAGATATTCGCCCTTTTCCCGGGCCTGCTCCACCAATCCCTCCCGCTGAATAATATCCAGGTTCGCCATGGCGGCGGCGCACGCGGCGGGATGGCCGGCATACGTTGTGCCGTGGAGGAACTCCTTGCCCTCCCCGTACTTACCGAGATAAGCGGAGAAGATATCTTCATTGACCAGGGTTGCTCCGAGAGGCTGGTATCCCGAGGTAAGTGCCTTGGCGAACACCATAATGTCCGGTACGAGATCCCAGTGTCTTCCGCCGAACATCGTCCCGGTTCGGCCGAAGCCCGTGACTACCTCGTCGGCGATGATGAGAACATCGTGTTCGTCGCATATCCGCCTGATCTCCTGCCAGTATCCATCGGGGGGAACGAGCATGCCGCCGGCGCCCATCACGGGTTCCCCTATGAAGGCCGCCACCGTGTCCGGATCTTCGAATTCGATGGTTCTTTCCAGCTCTTTCGCGCACATGAGCCCGCAAGATTCCACGTCGAGTTCGAAGGGACAGCGGTAACAGTAGGGCGCTTCGATGTGACGGAAACCGGGAACCAGGGGTTCGAAGTTCTTACGATTTTCGGGTATGCCCGTGGCACTCAGGGCACCCATGCTGACACCGTGATATGCCCGATGACGAGAGATAATCTTATACTTTTGCGCTTTGCCCTTGAGTCTCCAATACTGCCTGGACATCTTGATGGCCGTCTCGTTCGCCTCGGAGCCTCCCGAGGAGAAGAAGACCCGGCTCATGTTCTCCCGATCCGCGAGGCCGATTAACCGTTCGGCCAGGTTCAGGGCTGCATCGTTAGCCATGCCGTCGAAAGAGGGGAACCAGCTGAGGCGCTTCATCTGATCGTAGACGGCATCGGCGATCTCTGTCCGGCCGTAACCCACGTTGGCCAACCACAGTGCACCGTGCACATCGATGTAGGTATCGCCGACATCCGTGGTGACCGTGGCTCCATCGCCCGAGACGACGACCAGGGGCTCCTTCTCAGCGAGGTCTCCCATTTGTGTGAAGGGTGACCAGTAGTAATTTTGATACTTCTTCGCTAATCGCGACATTTTTTCACTCCTATTCGGTGACAGTGCTACTATTTTCAAAATTTATATCGCATATTACATCTAAATCTTCGCACAATCGCGAATTACGGGCAAGCCCGACAGTAACGCCAAAGCCCCGAAATGATATTCTCCCGATAATGCACGCAGGCCCCCGTTTGCGAGGTCATCCCCGGCCAAGGCGCGCAACATCGAGATGTCGATTATCGTAATCCCGACGCGCCGGATAACCGGGGCCTCGTTGTCCGCTCGCCGTGTACCGTTTTGCAGGGAATGAGGCCCGCGAGCGGTAATACATTTGGTAGGATCGAGGAATTATCCAGCCTCGATACCAACGGGAAGGGGAGAGTATTCCGGTGTACGAAAACGTTGATCGACAAATCCTGGGCGACCTGTATCTGTCGCGACAAGGCATGGAATTTCTCACGCAACTGGTCGAAGATTACGGACCGCGCTTCGGCGGAAGCGATGAGGAGCGCGCAGCGGCAGCATTCATCGTTGATAAGTTCCGTTCCGCCGGCGCGGATGACGCGTGGACGGAATCCTTCGAGTGCACCAGCTGGAAGCGAAACACGACCGAGCTCCAATCGACATCACCCCAGGCGAGGGATCTGGACTGCATAGCCCTACCTTACTGTCCGCCGGGCGAAATCGAAGCACCATTGGTGTATCTCGGCGACGGACACCCCCAGGCGTACGAAGAAAACATGACCGCGATGAAGGACGCCATCGTGATGGTCACCACTGCGACACCCAAGTTCTATCATCGGACCATGCACCGGGGTGAGAAACTGGGGCGTGCGGTTGAAGCCGGCGCCGCTGGATTCATCTGGATGCGGGGTGAACCCGGTGGGCTCCCCGAAACCGGTTCCGCGCGTTTTGGAAGGGCGTGTGAGATACCGGCGATATCGGTGTCTTACGAGACGGGCCACGAGATCCTAAGGATGGCGTCGAATGGAGACGTTCGACTGAAGATCTCTTCGGACAACGAGATCTTCGAAACGGAATCGTTGAATGCCGTGGCCGAGCTGCGGGCACCCGAAAACGATGCCGAACACCTGGTAGTCGGAGCTCATTACGACGGCCACGATATTAGCCAATCGGCCGCCGATGACGGTGCCGGAACCGCCGTGGTGCTCGAAGCCCTACGCGCCCTGGCGCCCCACAGGGATAAGCTGAAGCGGACCATTCGGTTCGTGGGATTTGCCCAGGAAGAAATGGGATTGATGGGTGCCGAGGACTACGCCCAAGAACACTCCTCGGATCCCATCCGATTCATGCTCAACCTCGATGGAGCCGGGCGGGGAGAGAACGTCAGCTTCATACTGCAGGGTTGGCCGGAAACCATGAAATACTTCAGGCAAATGAACAAAGACATGTTCGAGACCGACATCGCCGTGGGTGACTCACCGAGCCTCTACTCCGACATGTATCCATTTTCGGCTCGCGGCATACCGTCGGCAACCCTCCGGTCCACCCCCCAGGCGAGTTCCGGAGCCCCGAGGGGATACGGCCATACGTACTGGGATTCGCTGGATAAGATCAATCCGCGATATATACAAGCTGACGCCGCGCGGGTTGCCCGCCTCCTGTTCCGACTGGCCACTGAAGAGGATCCACCGCTGAAGAGAAAGGATCCCGCCGAAATCGGAGAACAGTTGACGGAGATGGGTTTCGACAAGGTACTGCGATACGAAGGGCGACCCGTTCCCGGAGAATAGAATATGACTTCAGCGGGGGCGCAGGCTGCGCCCCCGCCGAGGAGGTAGCCGATCTTGGATTCACCACTATTTGAAGAGATGAAGGACCTGGGCATCGAACTCGGTGCCGATGAGGTCGTCTTCTTGGCGGTTGGAGACATCGTCTTCGACGAACGGAGCTACCTCAAGTGCCTATACGGTTGTCCGGATTGGGGTAGAAAGCATACGTGTCCCTCGAGGACGGGAGCCCTTAAGCCCTGGGAATACCGGAGGATACTGCAGCGTTATCGATGGGGCGTGATAGTGCACTGCGGAGACAAAGCCACCATGGCGAGCATCGCCCTCAAGTTGGAAAGCCATGCCTTCGTCCGGGGACGTTACTTCGCCTTCGCCCTGGGAGATTGCTCCGGGTGCGCCGATTGCGCCGGATTACATGACGCTCCCTGTCGTGAACCGGATAAGGCCAGACCCTCCTTCCATAGCGTCGGAATAGATGTGTTCGCCACGGTGCGATCCCTGGGCCTACCCGTGGAAGTCCTAAAGGCACCCGGGGAAACCGAAAACTGGTACGGAGCCGTACTGGTGGAATGACGCCGTGACTGTTTCCCCCCGAGCCCGTCCGGGTAAATTCTCCGAAGAGACGAAGAGTCACAATCCGAATCGACTGGGGGGAAGGAATTGAACGAAATTGGCTCGCGCGGCCCGACGTCCGATCGAGAGGCCCTTGCCCGGTTTGCCATGGGATGATTCTGGGGTCCAGATGCCCGGTTCGGGCTCATCGACGGCGTACTGAGAACCCGCGTTGGATACTCCGGTGGAACGTCGGATAATCCCAACTACCGCAATATCGGAGATCACATGGAAACCCTCGAGGTCGGATACGATCCCGACATCATCGCTTACGAAGACCTCATCGACCTGTTCCTGGCGTCGATATCCTCCGGTTCAATACCTCACAAGAGGCAGTACGCCAGGGCGATCTTTCCGACGACCGAAGCCCAGGAGCTCGTTGCCCGACGCAAACTGGAAGGAATCGGCGGTACAGACGCTAGTGCATCCGGAGTCGAACTGATACCGGGGGCGAAGTTCCATTCCGCCGAAATGTACCACCAGAAGTTCTACCTCCAGGGAGTTCAGGCGATTTTCACGGAGCTTCGCAGGACCTTTCCCGATCCCTGGGCCCTTATAGATTCCCACGTTGCGGCCAGACTGAATGGATACCTCGGTGGCTTCGGGGATATCGAAGAATTCGAGGCCGAGGTCGATGACCTGGTATTGACCCCGAAGGCCAAGAATACCCTGCAAAGAATCGTTCGCAGCCGCACCTGACCATTATTGCGGGCTTTGTGCCCACGAAGGAGTTTGTCGCCGGGAACCGAATAGACGACATGCGGACGGTGCGGACGGCAACAGCTGCGCCCCGGAGATACCGAGAGGGAGGCATCTATATGGAACGCAAGAAAGCGATCCAGGAGTCACTGGAAGGCCTCGAAGCGCGACTGACGGAACTGAATCAGTGGATGTATGACAATCCCGAACTGGGATTCCAGGAGTATCGAGCCAGTGAGCTCCTGACCGAGGAACTGGCCGGAGCGGGTTTCGAAGTCGAGCGGGGAGTCGCCGACAAGGAAACGGCTTTCATGGCCAAGTACAAAGGATCCGGGACCGGCCCGGCCATCGCGTTCTTCGCCGAGTATGACGCCCTACCGGATATCGGACATGCCTGCGGGCACAATATCATTGGCACCTCGGCCATCGGTGCGGCGATGGCCCTGGCAAAGGCATGGCCCGACCTGCCCGGGACCATCTACGTCTTCGGAGCTCCAGCCGAAGAACAGTCATCCGTAATCGATGATTGCGGGGGCAAGGTCTACATCGTCGAAGAGAACCTCCTCGACGAGGTGGATGTCGCCATGATGATGCATCCGACGAACTTCAACTCTGCATGGAGCAACAATCTCGCCGTGCAACCCCTGGAAATGGTGTTCCACGGCAAGACCGCACAACCCGCCGGTTCGGCACATCTCGGCATTAATGCTTTTGAAGCCGCCGTCTTGGCATACACCAACATCAACGCCATTAGGCAATACTTTCCTCCGAACCACTTCGTTCACGGGATGACCACCGAATCCGGGCCGGCACCCAACATCATGTCGCCTCGATCGAAACTGCGACTGCACGTTAGAGCACCTTCAAACGCCGAATTGGAGGAGTTGCTGGTCAAGATCAAACATTGCGGACAGGCGGCCGCCCTCGTCACGGGTGCCAGGGTGGACTTCAACTACTACCTGCTGCGTTACCTGGAGGTAGTGAACAATCACGTTCTTGCCAACCTGATGGAGGACAATCTGCGGGCCCTGGATCTTGAAGTTTCTCCCATGGCGCCACGACCTCGGGGCTCCACGGACATGGGGAATGTGTCGCAAGCCGTACCCTCGGTCCACGGTTACATCTCCCTGGGACCCGCCGAGGAAGTGGGGAACACCCATAACCCCGAGTTCGCACCCTCGACGGTCCGAGAAGCCGGGATAAAAGCCCTGATGAACGCTGCGGCCACCATGGCCATGACCGCAGTGGACCTGCTCGTGAACCCGGATTTGGTCGACGAGGCAAAACGCGAATTCGAAAAGACGATGCGAGAGCGGGCCTAGACGAGTACCGATCGACCCCGGGGGCGATCGTCTTCGGATTGCCCCCGGGCTAGGGATCAACCCGACGGTACTCGATGCCTCGAGCTACCGAAGCGGCGACGTCTGCACCATAGACCTCTTCTATCAGGTAGAAGGCGAGGTCCATGCCGGAGGCTACGCCTCCTGCGCTGATGATCTTACCGTCGCGCACGATTCGTCTGCGGCTCAAGGTGATGTCGGGATAGGCTTCCATCTCCTCAAAAGCATTGTGGTGGGTAGTCACCGACCTGCCCCGGAGGATGCCGGCCTCGGCGAGTAGGAAGCTGCCCGTGCAAACCGATAGTAGGTAGGAGAGTTCTTCGTATCGCTGCCGGATGAAATCAAGGGTCTTAAGCTCATGCATCTGGATCAACCTGCCCTTGCCGCCGGGAACTACCAGCACGTCCAACTCGGGACAGTCTCCCAGGGTTACGTCCGGTATGATGGTCAATCCGTTGAACGCTTTCACCGGGGCACCGACCCCGACCGTGATCAACTCTAACGGCCCACTGCCCACCTTATTGACGTAGGATAAGACTTCCCAAGGTCCCACGAAGTCGAGTTCCTCGACGCCGTCGAAAACCAGGACGCCTATTCTCATTATCAACACCTCCATAGATGATGTCATAATCTCACAATCTCGATTGTTCGGAAAAGTCGTCGATACGTCGATGGGCGTAGAAGAAGTCGTCGACCGGTGTCGTCGCGGTCCATCGGGTAAACAGGTCGCTCGGCCGTAAGTTCGAAGGAAGAGGCAGGAGTGACGGTGAAGAGTATCGTGTAGCCGAATTTGCCAATGCTTAACTGGAGGTGCGAGTCACATGGGCAAGAACACACTGCAATGGTTGGGCCACTCCACTTTCCTGGTTAATACCGCCCGGGGCACGAAAATACTGATCGATCCGTGGATAACGGGGAATCCGGCTTGTCCCGTGGAGAAAGAGGACCTCTCGGCCTTGGACATCATACTGATCACCCACGATCACGGGGACCACATGGGGGAAGACGTACCGTTCTTCGCCTCCACAGGCGACCCCGAGATCCTGGTCCAACCCGAAGTACTGGCGAAGCTTTCCGCCGATGGAGTAGAGGGTGGGACGGGCATGAATATCGGTGGTACCGCGACGGCTCGCGGTGTAGAAGTAACCATGGTGCAGGCGCACCACTCGTCGGGGGTGGGATCACCCTGCGGTTACATCATCACGACAGAGGACGGGAAGAAGGTCTATCACGCCGGGGATACGGGCATTTTCGCGACCATGGGAACCCTGGGCGATCTCTACGAATTGGATGTCGCACTGCTCCCCACGGGGAGCCACTTCGTCATGGACGATCGGCAGGCGGCCCACGCCGTCGAACTCCTGCGACCGAAGACGGCGATCCCGATGCACTTTGGCACGTTCCCCGTTCTCACCGAAACGGCCGACGAATTCGTGAGGCTCGTCGAGCAAGGTGGATCCGGCGCGAAAACGAAGGTCCTTCGCCCGGGTGATGAGATGGAATTCTAGTCCTGTGATGCTTCTCTGTGATCAAAATGGTTCCGAGGAGGCACATATGCAAGTAGTCGATATGAAGAAATCGCATCTCGAGGGCGCAGTGGAAACCGTTCGCGCCCATAGCGGAGAATTCTTTTACGAAAAAGAGGTCGAAGCGGCGAGGGCACGTTTCGAAACGATGCTTATGGATAGGGATGGTGCCGGACCCGTGGTGAGCTGCGGTGACGTGACCATGGGCAGGCAGCTCGTAGCCGTGGAAGGGGATAGAGTCCTCGGCACCATGGGCTATCTGGCGGAGGCCGGAGCTCGGGATGCCTACCGACTCAGCTATGTGGCCGTGCACCCCGACGCGACGCGCAAGGGTGTGGGCAGACGGCTTTGGCAAGCCGTCTTGGAGGACCTCAAGGCGCGAGGAGGCCGATTGGTTCACACCTGGACCAGCCCCCTCCCTTACACAGCCGGACCCAGGGCTTTCTACGAGAGCCTCGGTTTCAAGTGCGTCGCCATAGTGCCGAACCATTGGGATGACGGAGATGACTTGGCCATCTTCGCTATACGTATCGACGGCGGATGACCACCGCCCGCGCCCATCGAGTGGTGCGGGCCCCCGATGCCTCGGGAACTCTTGATATTCTTCCGCCGTTGGACGTTCAGCCCAGTCTCCATAATCACGGGACAACCCAAAGAGGAGGAAGA
>SLGS01000107.1 GCA_007136565.1 Clostridia bacterium
TCCCTCGCCGACGTCCCCCGTTAGAGACCATACCCCCGGCCGCAAGAAGTTGAGGGCAAAGGCCAGGTAACCCGCCGGGTAGGACGACGACCTAGCGCCCACGCAGTAAACCCTCTTCGCGCCCACCAGGTCATCCACCAGGTCCTCGAGGATCTTCGGAGCGCTGCGATAGGTATACCAAAGGTTCTCGGAATCCAGTTCGGCGATGGAATGGAGCAGCTCGCCGAAGGAATCTCCGCCCTCGTATGAGCGGTCCAGGCGCGAGGGAACGTCCAGGTGCAAGAGCCTGAGCACCGCTCGCCTGGCCACCGCCTGCATGTCCGCGTACCTATCGAAACCCACGTTGTTGGAGAACCTACTGACGGTCGCCTCGCTGACCCCCGCCATCCGGGCCAGTTCTCCCGCCGTCGAGAGGGCAACCACTTCCTCCGACTGCATGATCACATCCGCCAGGCGACGCTCCGAGGGCGTCAGGTCTTCCATTCTCGCCCTGATCATCGGTATGAGAGATTCGTGCCCGGATCCCGAATATTTCTTGAGCATACAACACCTCCCGTGCGACGATTCATCCGAAGACGAATCGATAATTAGGTTAACAATATACTTCTGGAAAAACCCTTTCATTCCTACCGGAAGGATGCATCAAATCCGTCTCCCGATCTCTTCGGGGGACTTTCTCAGCCTGGGCGTTGATCTCACCAGGTACAGGCCCACCAGGATGGTGGCGGCCCCGAGGAAACGCAGGGGCGTCCAACTCTCCCTGAGGAAGATCCATCCCAGGGCACCGGCCACCACCGGGGTCAAGTTGTTGTACACCGCAGTCCGCGTCCCCCCCAGCATTCGAACGCCCCAGCTCCACCCCACGTAACCGAGGGTTAGGGCGAAAACGCCGCTGTAGGCCACCGCGAACCAGCTCGCGCCGGAGATGTTCGTCCAGTCCTGGGCGAGCAGGGTCGGAAGGCTTATGACGGTGAACGGGATCAAGCCGAGGGTCATAGCGTAAGTCGTAACCTTCAAGGGGGAATGATCCACCAGGATCGGCCTCGCCATCAGCGTATAGCTCGCCCAGCAAAAGGCGCCGGCCAAGGTCAGGAGGTCGCCTCGAACCGAGATCTCGCCGAGGGCGACCCTCTGGCCGGATCCGAATATTATGAGGGTAACCCCGAAGAGGCAGACGGCGATGCCCACCCACCCCCGGGGGTACAGGAATTCCGTTCGCGACAACCCGGCTATCAGGGCGACCCACACCGGGGCCGTGGCGACCATGAAGGCCGTGTTGCCCGCCGTGGAGAGGTTGATACCGTTGATGAAGAAGAGTTGGTAGACGGTGTTCCCCACCAGGCCGGTCAGGAGTAACCAGCGAAACTCCCGGGGGCTCACGGAGAAATCGCGCTCTCTCAGGGCCAGCAACGACCACATGAGGCCCACCGCCAAGACGAAGCGACACACGTTGAAGGCCAAAGGATGCATCTCGGCCAGCGCGGACTTGATGACTATCATGTTTCCACCCCAGGCCGTAGTTACCCCTATGAGAGCGAGGTCCACGAGGCCAAACCGGGGAGGTGCCGGGTTTTCGCGGGACAAGGATACCCCTCCATCCTCATCCCATGATACTCGAGATCTCCGCCAAAGCGGAACGCACCAAGCGCCCCGATTGGTAGCCCTCGCGAAGCTTGCGGGCCAGACCGGAGGAATCTTCGCCGCGTTCGCGCAATCTCTTGATCTCGTCGACTATAACCTGTGCGGCGGCGGGCCGCTCCTGCCAGATCCCTATCTTCTGGTAATCGGCGTCGGCCAAGAGAATCGCGGGTATTCGATCGAATCCTTCGCCGCGCAACATCTCGTTCAGCTCCGGGGACTCATCGCGGAAGCGATGGTGCATCTGCACGGGCTCTTCCACCCGGGAGGCAACCCGTTCCATGAACCTGACCATCGGGGGAATATTCGCCGCCGCATCCGGGCACCAGGCCTCGGACATCACCAACATTCGAACCCCTCCCAGGTCCTGCACCCCGGCGGCGAACTCCTCTATCATATCCTCGGGTATTACCGCATCCTCGTAGTTCCTTCGAAAGCTGCGCCCGCGGTTACCAGAAGCCTCGATGAACTCCTCGAAGGTCAAGGCACCCTCGAAGTACTCCCTTACGTCCACGTCGAATCCTCCTCCAATCGATGGGGATCTATCCCGGATATTCCCCGCCCTCTGTGTCCGCAACCGTCTCCACCGCGGGGAAACCGAGGCCGAATGTGCTACCCTCACCTATCCTGCTATCGGCGAATACGTCGCCGCCCGCGGCGACCATGGAATGCTTGGCGATGGCCAGGCCCAGGCCGAAACCGGCGTAATCCGAGGTTCGCGCGCCGCGGTAGAAGCGGTGAAATACCTGGGGCAGCTCGTCCGAGGGTATCCCGGGACCGTCGTCTGTCACCGTGATCACGTGGCGGCCGCCCTCCGTAAACGCCCGAACCCGAACCTCTCCGGACCGCGGCGAGAATTTCACCGCGTTGTCCAGGTATATACCCAGGGTGCGAAGGATCTTGCGATAATCCCCCCGCCA
>SLGS01000032.1 GCA_007136565.1 Clostridia bacterium
ATGCTATCTCCGAGAGATGCTCTTCGACGTAAGCGTTGTCGATGTCGATCCTACCCGGAGCGTCGTCGGGCGCCCTAAAGGATACATCCTGGAGTAACTTCTCCATGATGGTGTGCAGACGACGAGCGCCGATATTCTCGGTGGCGTCGTTTACCTCCTCGGCTATGCGAGCGATGGCGTCTAGCCCGGATTCGTGGAAAACGATTTCGACGTCATCCACGGCCAGCAATTCGGTGTACTGGCGCGTTAGGGAGTTCCTGGGTTCCACCAGGATTCTCCTGAGATCCGCCTCGCCCAGGGCCCCCAGCTCAACGCGGATGGGCAGTCGCCCCTGCAGTTCCGGTATGAGGTCAGACGGCTTGCTCGTGTGAAAGGCCCCGGCGGCGATGAAGAGTATATGATCGGTGGCCACGGGACCGTGTTTCGTCATGACCGTCGTTCCCTCTACGATGGGGAGGATGTCCCTTTGTACTCCCTCGCGGGAAACGTCGGGCCCCCCTCCTCCCCGGTCCTCGCCGGCGATCTTATCCAACTCGTCTAGGAAGATCATTCCGTCCTGCTCGGCTCGCCTGACCCCTTCCCGGGTGACGGCGTCGGTGTCCACGAGCTTTTGCGCCTCTTCCGATTGGAGGAGGTTTCGCGCCTCGGCGATGGTCACCTTGCGCTTCTTCTTGCGGGGTGGAACGAGGTTGCCCATAAGGTTTTGGAGGTTGAATCCCATCTCCTCCACGCCACTGCCGCTGAAGACCTCGACCATGGATGGGACCTGATCCTCTACCTCTATCTCGACGGTCTGCTCTTCCAGCTCCCCGGCATCGAGGGATTCGATCATCTTGCGTCGATGCTGTCGGTGGGTTTCCCAGTCGGGTTCCTCCTCTTCCTCGACGGTTTCGGTGGTTCCGTCGGAAAACAGCATCTCGAAGGGGTTTTGCGACCGTTTCTTGGAGGCCGGCGCCGGCACCAGCACATCCAGGAGTCGCCGACGGGCGGACCTGCCGGCCTCTTGCCACACGCGATTCATCTCCTCCGATTGGACCATCCGGATGGAGGTATCCACCAGGTCGCGCACCATGGACTCCACGTCGCGTCCGACGTATCCGACTTCCGTAAACTTCGTCGCTTCGACCTTCAGGAAGGGTGCCTGTACGAGGCGCGCCAAGCGCCGGGCGATTTCGGTCTTCCCCACTCCGGTCGGCCCGATCATTAGGATATTCTTCGGTAGGACTTCTTCGCGCATTTCCGAATCCAGGTGGCTCCGGCGATATCTATTGCGGAGGGCTACCGCTACCGCCCGCTTCGCATCGTTTTGACCCACGATGTATTTGTCCAGTGCCTCCACTATGCTCTTGGGCGTTAGGTCGCTCATCCCGACAACATCCCCTCTGCGGTTCTATCAGGCGATCATCGATCGTCTTGTTCGGTCAATACTTCTAGCGATATCTTGTCGTTGGTGTACACGCAGATCTCGGAGGCGGCCAGTAGCGACTCCCGGGCGATTTCCCTCGGACTCAAGCTCGAGTGCCGGCGCAGGGACCGCGCGGCGGCCAGGGCGTATCCTCCACCCGAACCCACGGCGGCGATACCTTCTTCGGGCTCGATTACTTCTCCCGCTCCCGATATCACCAGGAGATCCCGCATGTCCGCCACGATGAGCAGTGCCTCCAGACGCCTCAGGATCCTGTCCGTTCTCCATTCCTTGGCCAACTCGACGGCAGCCCGCGGTAGGTTGCCCCGGTATTCCTCGACCTTGCCTTCGAATTTTTCGAACAGGGTGACGGCATCGGCGACGGAGCCCGCAAATCCCGCCAGGACTCCACCGTGATGTAGTCTCCTCACCTTGCGCGCGTTGCCCTTTACTATGAGGTTCCCCGAGAGCGTAACCTGTCCGTCCCCCGCCAGGGCCACCTCTCCATCGCCCCTGACGGCGACTATAGTCGTTCCGTGCATCAATTCAGGCATCCCCCTTCTTCGACCCGGATCGCGGGTGGGCATCATCGTAGACGCGCCGCAGGCGGGCCTGACTCACGTGGGTGTAAACGCCGGTTGTCGATAGCTTCGCGTGACCTAGGAGCATTTGCACGCTGCGAAGGTCGGCGCCGCCGTCGAGCAGGTGCGTGGCGAAGGAGTGTCGGAAGGTGTGTGGGCTCCCGGTAACGCCAGAATCCGTGGCGTGCTTTTTGACCAACCATCGTACGCCGCGGTCAGTTATGCGTCGTCCGCGGTGATTCAAGAACAAAGCGGAATCCTCCACCTCGGCACGTTTGCTTCTCTTCGCCAGGGCAGGCCGTCCTCGCTCCAGGTATTGCTCGAGGGCGACCCGGGCGAACTTGCCGACGGGGGTTACTCGCTCGCGTCGACCCTTGCCCATAACCCTCGCTGCACCGAGGTTCGCATCGATATCGAGAATATCCAGGGCCACCAGTTCGGATACCCGAAGGCCGGTGGCGTAAAGCATCTCCATTATGCATCGATCCCGGATGCCTTCCGGGGTGTTGGGGTCGGGAGCCTCCAGGAGGTGTTCCA
>SLGS01000143.1 GCA_007136565.1 Clostridia bacterium
CGGGGCCGCCTCGGCGAGCCTGAAAAGATCCCTTCTTTCCAACCCGCCGACGATGAGGCCGGCGACGCGCAACTGGGCCGATCGCACGGCGGTGTCCGCCGCGGGTTCCCCGAGGAGGGCGACCACGTCTCCGGGTGACACCGACGCCATATCCTCGGGGGATTCGACCACTCGCAGGGATGCGATGGCTTCGAGTCCCCGGGAATAGACACCCCGGATAACCCCGACTTCGCCTCGGATGACCACTCCTAGATCCCCGATCCTCTCTTCTACGACGCCGGGAACCAGGGCCTTAACGACGTACTCCTCGATGTGTCGACGTATACCTATGGTTCCCGCGGACCTGTCGAAGTACTTGATAACACCACCGAAGGGTGCGTATGCGTAATTGGCTCCGTCCATCCCCGGGGCCGCGGCAAGGATCTGCCCCTCTTCGACCTCGTCACCCTCCTCCACCGTTACGTGCATCCAGGCCACCGAGGGCCACACCTTCAGCGCCTCGACTATATTGACGGCCACCTCTTCCCTCTCGCTCCCGGGCTCTTCCCGCAGGTACACGCGACCCCGGGATCGGGAGATATACTCGACCAGTCCGCCGATGGGTGATTCCACCTCGTAGGGGCGCACGGGCCCCCGGGCGACCACCTGGCCGGGCGCGACCCTGTCTCCCACGTCCACCTCGATCCGCGTTTCCGGGGACTTGCGAAGATCGGGACCCATGTCGACCACGTACGGGCTGCCAGACAACAGGCGAGCCCGGGCTACCTCGACGTCCGGATCGACGCTGTCCCCCGGGGCGACGAGCACCTCGCCGGGGAGTCGGAGCTCGCGGGTGACCTGCACTTTTTCAACGGTTAGTGATGGATTAATCGACGCGCTCATGGAACATCGCCTCCCCCTCGCGACTCAAGCCCATCGCGGCGCGCCACTTGCCCAAAGCGGCAAACCTCGCCGCGTCGGACTTGGGCGGGATCAGCGGGCGTCCCCTGACGTCTATGATCAAGCCGATCTCGCCGCCCTTGACGTCCGCCGAGACCCGGGTCCCCGGTCCGTCGCCCAGGTCGTAGTTTCGCCTCGGAATTATCTCTATCCTGACGGCCTCGCTCGTGCCCAGGGGGACCACGTCCAATTCACCCACGCGCAGGATCCTAAACTGGCGCCGGCCGCTTTCATCCGTGAGGTACATTTCCGCCACCGGGCTACCGTGCCGTCCCCAGGCCTCTCCGGTGGGGGCCACGACGGTACCCAGGGGTAATAACCATCTGTGGAAGAAGACCTCCTGCACCTCCGGTGCGTGATCCATCAGGGCGCCTACCTGGGGCATCAACCCGTGTTTATCCACGTAGAACCGGCTGATCCCGGCGGGCTGAATCCCGTCCAAGAGGATCATAGCTGCCTCCGCGGGAGACGGAGTCGCGCTGAGGATGCTCCCGGTACCTATGATCACATCCAGCGCCGAAGAATGAATCAAGGGCAGCCCGGTCTTGGTCTGCTCGAAGGTGTCATCGAAGGTCCTGTATTGCTTTACGCCCTTTAGCCCTACGACGAGATCGCGATGCTCCCTATAGGCGAGTTTCAAACTTTCTCGAGCCAGGGCGTGAAACAGGTGGAGTTCCTCGATCTCGGTGGGCACGGTCTGCGGACGCAGGGTCCGATTCATTATCCAATTCTCGAGGTCCCGTTCTTCGACGGGATAGTGAAGCCACTGGGCGATGGCATCCACCCCCACGCGTTCGAGGATTCCGTCGGCACTTACCCCGACCCCGACCTCCGTACTAACCGAGCGGTTGTATGCTCCGTCTATGACGCTGAAGACGTCGGCCGTGGACGCTCCCATGTCGACGCCCAAGACGTTGACCCCGAAGGTATCGGCCATGGAGCGCAGGGCCTTTCCGGCCGCCGCCGGCGTCGGCTCCAGGACACCACCGGTCCAGTAGAGAAGATCGGAAAAACCCGGAGTCCTTTGAGCCACGTGCTCGAGGTAAAGATCGGCGATCAACTCCCTCACCGGCTCCAGGACCTCTTTGTCCAGGCTCGGCCTGAGATTCTCGACGATGTGTACGTTACCGATACTCTCGAGCATGGCCAAAACGGGTTCGCGGGCGAGTACGTTTCCGGCAAAGATTATGGGCATGGCGACGCCCTCGCCCAGCCTGGGCTTCGGGCGGGCCGCGGCGAGGTATTCCGCCAGTGCCACGACATGCTCCACCGTGCCATCATCGGTACCCCCGGCCATCAACACCATGTCCGCATCGGAATCGCGGATGACGGCGAGCCTCTCGGTGAGGGTCCTACCATCGTCCGCGGCCACGACGGCCGACAGAGTCGCTCCGGCCCCCAGGGCGGCCCTTTCGGCGCTCTCCGCCGTCATCATGCGCACCAATCCCAAACACAGGAGTCGCATTCCCCCGGCGGCGCTGCTCGTTACCATCAGCGCGTCCGCCCCGCGATCCGCATCTCCATCGAGAATCGGGCGCCCGTCCGAAATCAAAGGCCGTCCCGTCTTCTGCTCCAATATCCTCAGGGAATCGAGGATGCCAACCATGACTTGACCACCTTCGGTATTCCAGGTGGTCGGGGCCCGGGCCGTCCCCAGCAGGGTATAGCCGGTATCATCGCTTTTGATTAGGCTGCTCTTGGTGGTGGCACCACCCACGTCGGCGGTCAGTATGGTGAATCCGCTGGAATCGTGTAGCAAGGAAACTCCTCCCCACCTCGGAACCACGGGAGTCGCGGTTCGCATCTCGTATTTCTTTCGGCTCCCCCGCAAGGATTACCTCCCGGGGGAGCCTTACGACATCGATCGACCCACGGCTTGAAGCAACAGGGCACCTGCGAGGTCGAAACTCGAGGTGCCCTGGAGTGGAAACTAATCCGAAGATGGTTCAGTCCTTGCGATAGGCGGGATTCTGGTAGTTGGGCGGCTCGCGGGTTATCGTAACGTCATGGGGATGGCTCTCCCTGAGTCCCGCTCCGGTTATCTTGAGGAACGTCGTCTCCGTTCGAAGCTCCTCGAGATCCTTCACCCCGCAGTATCCCATTCCCGAGCGCAGGCCACCTATCAATTGGTATACCATGTCGGACATCGGTCCCCGGTAGGGCACCCTACCCTCGACTCCCTCGGGAACCGCCTTCTGGTCCTCGGTCTGGAAGTATCGGTCCCGGCTACCACGACTCATGGCGCCCTCGGACCCCATGCCTCGATACACCTTGTAACTTCTCCCCTGGAAGATCTCCGTATCCCCGGGGCTCTCCTCGGTTCCAGCGAAGAGCCCGCCGATCATGACGGCCGAAGCTCCCGCGGCCAGGGCCTTTGCGATATCCCCGGAGTACTTGATGCCGCCGTCGGAGATGATCGGCACGTCGCCCGCGACCTCGGCGGCCAGGGCGATGGCGGACAGCTGGGGAACGCCCACGCCCGCTATGACCCGGGTGGTGCAAATCGAACCCGGTCCCACGCCCACTTTGACGGCGTCGGCACCGGCCTCGATCAGTGCCTGGGCACCCTCGGCCGTGGCCACATTACCGGATACAACCGCGACATCGGGGTGTTTTTCCTTGATATAGCGCGTCGCCCTGATCACGTTGGCGGAATGGCCGTGGGCCGCGTCGACGAAGAGGGCGTCGACTCCGGCGCGCACCAGGGCGTGCGCCCTCTCCTCGAGGTCATCCCCGACCCCGACGGCAGCGGCCGCCAACAGTCTACCGCGGGAATCCTTGGCGGAACTCGGGTATTTCTTGGCTTTCTCAATGTCCTTGATGGTGATCAATCCGCGGAGGTGGAATGCGTCGTCCACGAGGGGTAACTTTTCGATCTTATGTTTCCACATGATTTCGCGGGCCTGGTCCAGCGAGGTCCCCTGGGGTGCCGTTATCAGACCCTCGCCGGTCATGACTTCGTGGATCGGACGCGTATAGTCGCTTTCGAAGCGCACGTCCCGGTTGGTAATTATTCCGACCAACATTTCTCCTTCAACTATGGGTACTCCGCTGATATGGTATCTATCCATTAGGTCCACGGCATCCCGCACGGGACGAGACGGGGAGAGAAAGAACGGATCGATGATTACACCGTGTTCGGAACGCTTGACCTTATCGACTTCACTGGCCTGCTCCTGGGGGGTCATGCTCTTGTGGATGACTCCTACGCCACCTTCCCTCGCCAAAGCAATGGCTGCGCGGGCTTCGGTGACGGTGTCCATGGCCGAGCTCAGTATCGGGATGTTCAGGCCGATATCCCGGGTCAACCTGGTGGATACATCGGTGTCGCGGGGTAATACATCGGAGTATTGCGGAACCAAGAGAACGTCATCGAACGTGAGACCCTCATTCATGCCATCCACGCCTAGCGGCATCACCCTTCCCCCTCTGCTCTCCAAGTTAGTTAAACCTCAATCTAGCACATGGTCCGGAGGACCAGCAACCCCGGGGCGGGCTACCCTTTCACGAGGTCGCGGGCCAGCTTCCATATGTCGCCGGCCCCCATGGTTATAACCACGTCTCCCGGCGAAACCGACGCGGCGATGAACTCCTTCATATCCGAGGGATCCGCCATCACCGAAACCTCGATGCCCGAGTGACGACGAACCCTCTCCGCCAAAGCATCGGAGGATACTCCCGGGATCTCTCCCTGGCCGGGCGGGGCGTATATGGGTGTTAGAATCAATTCATCGGCACCGTCGAAGGCCCGGCCGAATTCCTCCATGAGGTCGCGGGTGCGAGTGTATCTTTGCGGCTGGAAGACGGCCAGGACCCGGCCGTTCCCGGCCATCCCGCGGGCGGCTAACAGAGTCGCCCTGACTTCGGTGGGATGATGTGCGTAATCGTCCACGATGCGGACACCGTCCACTGCCCCGACGATTTCGAAACGTCGCCTGACCCCGGAGTACTCCGAAAGACCCCGCGCAATACCTTCGAACCCGGCGCCGGTTTCCAAGGCCGCCGCCGCCACCATCAGCGCGTTTTGAACCACGTGTCGCCCCGGTACGGATATACGTAGGCGCCCCATCCGCTCCGCACCGCGGTACAGGCAAAACCCCGAACCATCCGGGCGTAGATCCACCGACCGAGCGGAGTAATCCGGGACGACGCCGAGACGCGGCTCTGCCCGATCTTCTACCCCACACCAGATGATCCGCGGGGATGCGCGCCAGGCCAGCGAGCGAGAGTCGTCGTCGGAGGCGTTCATGATCAAAAACCCCCGGGGATCGATCCCGGAAATGAAATCACCGAAGGCTTCCTTCTGCCTGTCGAAACTACCTTCGTAATGCTCGAGGTGCTCGGGCTCAACGTTGGTCCATATGCCCGACCACGGACGATATTCCAGGAAAGTTCCATCGCTCTCGCAGGCTTCGGCCACGAGGAACTCCGACGCACCCACCCGGGCGGTCAATCCGGCGGCACCCATTTCACCCCCGACGACCACGGTGGGATCCTTGCCGGCCGCTTCCATGGCGGCCCCGAGCATGGCGGTGCAACTCGTTTTCCCGTGCGTACCGGTTATCGCTATTCCCCGGGCATAAACCTCGAAAAGGCGAGCGAGTACCCGTGAGCGATGGAGCACTGCCATCCCGCTTTCGCGGGCCGCCGATAATTCGTCCAGGTCTTCGGGAACGTCGGTACTGTAAACTATGGTCCCCGCAAAACGAACGTGCGAAGGATCGTGTCCGATGGTGACGGGGATACCGCGATCCCTGAGCATCTGTACCCGGGAGGATTCGCTGACGTCGCATCCCTCCACGGGGATCCCGTGGGCATGCAACACCAGGGCAAGCCCGCTCATCCCATAACCGCCGATGCCGACGAAGTGCACGGGGCTTTGGAATCCTTCGGCCAGGGAGTGGCTCCGATCCTCATCAACCATCCGAATCACCATCCTCTCCCGCCGCATCCTTCTTCTCGACCAACCTGGCCGGCACGCCCACGACCAGAGCACCCGGGGGCACGTCGGCGGTCACCACTGCACCGGCTCCCACCACCGCCCCTTCACCGATTTCGACGCCCGCCAGGATCGTGGCGTTGGCTCCTATCATCGCCCGCGGTCCTATGACCGTGGGCCCGATGCGGTACTCATCCACCAGGAATTCGTGGGCCAAGACGGTGGCGTTGTACCCCAACATACAATTCTCCCCCAGGGTTATTAACTCCGGCCAGAACACATCCATCATCGCGCAAAGACCCACGGCGACGTCGGGCCCCACCGTCATCCCTCGCCACCGGTACAGTGCATTCTTCCAGGAGAAAAAGGGTAGAAATCTGGCCAGGTATATCGCGAGAAAATTGACCATCACGCGGCCCATGGGTACTGCTTGGAAACAGGAGTGGAGGGAGTTGCGCCCGTCATCGACGGGGTAAGTTCGCAGGCGCCTTCGAGGATGGCCCGTCACAGTACCAGGTCCCCCCCGTCGGATCGGAATCCCAGGGAGGGATCCACATCGATATCGACGGCATCCGCCCCGGCATCCGCGAACCGGCGGTAACCCGCAGCCGCCACCATCGCCGCGTTATCCGTGCAGTACTTCACCGGGGGAATGTTCAACCCCACGCCCAGCCTGGTGGCCGCTTCCCCGAGCCTCGATCGAAGCAGGCTGTTGGCGGCTACTCCCCCCGCGGCGATGAGGTGTTTCGAACCGGTCATGTACAGGGCCCGAACAGTCTTCGCCACGAGAACGTCGACCGCGGCATCCTGGAAGGAGGCGGCGAACATTTCCGGCACGTTAACCGCATGTGAAGAATCCGCATCGCGCATCGCGACGGACACGGCGGTCTTTAGACCGCTGAAGCTGAAATCCAGGTCGCCCGATTCCATCATTGGGCGCGGCAGATCGATCCTCGGACCCCGGTAGGACGAGGCCAGTTCATCGATGATTGGACCACCCGGGTAACCCAGGTCCAGGATACGGGCGACCTTGTCGTAGGCCTCTCCGACGGCGTCGTCCCTGGTGCCACCGAGGTGCCTGGCGACGCCATCATCGAGGTGAAGAAGGTCCGTATGCCCCCCGGATACGACCAGGCAGACGGCCGGCGATGGCAGCTCGGGCGATCCCGAATCCAGGGCAGCCGCCCACAGGTGCGCAGCCATGTGATTCACACCGACCAGGGGAATGTCCAATCCCCAGGCCAGGCCCTTGGCCGCCATGAACCCGACCAGGAGCGAACCCACCAGCCCGGGTCCCCGGGTTACCGCCACCAAATCGATGTCCCCAAGATCTACCTCGGCTTCCCGCAACGCCGCGTCGATGACGGGAAGAATATCCTCCGAGTGACGCCGGGAAGCGAGTTCGGGCACCACGCCACCGTGGACCCGATGAACCCGGTCCTGGGAACCGACTATGCTGGAATGCACTCGCAGGCCGCCATCCACGACGGCGGCGGAAGTGTCGTCACAAGAAGTTTCCACGCCCAATACCATTGGTCCCGGCGACAAGCGATTCATTCCCCTCCGCGCACGATCTTCCCGATATCCCGGCACAACATCTCGACGGCGTCTTCACCGGTATCAGTATAGTACCCCCGCTTGATCTTAACGAACTCGAACCCGTAGGCTTCGTAGAAGCTTCGGGCCAATGCGTTGGACTTTCTTACCTCCAGGCTCATCCTTCGAAGTCCCCTGAGCAAAGCCCGCCCCATGAGGCTCATCAACAGGCGAACTCCTATCCTACGCCCTCGAAAATCGGGATCCACCGCGATATTGGTCACGTGGGCTTCGAAGAGAAATAACCACATTCCCGCGTAACCCACGATGCGATCCCGGGAACAGGCGACGATGTAGTCGGCGAATCTGTTTCGGGTCAACTCGGAGATGAAGGCCCGCTCCGTCCAAGGGGATTCGAAGGAACGACGCTCTATTTCCAAGATCTCCCCGACGTCGGACACGGTCATGGGCCTAATGTAGATTTCGCAGAGAGGTTCCGGGCGTCCTTCGCCCTCGACTCTATCGATCAATGCCCTTCCCTCCACCAAGCCTTCTCTCGACCTCGGTGGCGCGATGGTAATGTGGAACCAAATCCCGGGGATCCCCGGGGACACCCCCCATTATCGATACGGATCCCAGGTAGGCCACGGCCGCCGGATCGATATCATTGTCCCCGAAAACGGCCGCGAAGGGCCCCGTATCCCGCAGGATCCCGTCTCGCTGGGTTTCCCCATCCCCTATCCACCAGGACTTCCCCACCGAATCCCCCAGGATTTCGCTCATCTCCTCGGGGGTACGCCGATCGGTATCCACCAACTGCACCGGGTGCCAGTATCGCCCGTCCCCGGGGGACACCCGCGATGACCTTTCGTAAGCGGCGGTGAAGTACGCTCCGCGGCGGGCACCCAGGGCCGGGATGGCGATGGCTTCCCGGGGAAGCGGCGTGCCGGCGGCCAGGGCCGCCAGGGAATCCACCCCGATGGCCGGGATACCCAGGCCCCGGGCCAGGCCGGCGGCGAAGGCACAACCGATCCTGATACCGGTAAATGAACCCGGACCCCGCGCGGCGGCCACCGCCTGGAGGTCGCCAACCCGCAAATCGGATAGCTCGAGGATATGATCGGCTGCCGCGGGCAGGAGTCGGGAACTTCGCCCTCCGCCGCGCAGGCGTAGGCTACCCAGGATCTCCCCATCTCGCAGGAGACCGAGGCCCAGGGTCCGACCAGAGGTTTCAACCCCCATGATCAACACGAGCCTTCTCCCCCCTCGATCATGGCCCTGCACCTTCCGTGGGCGTCGACCGTTATCCGGCGTCGGCTTAAATCGAATTCATCCGGGACGATGCAAACCTCGAGTCTGTCGGGTGCCAGCGCGTCGGGGGGGAGCCTATCGGCCCACTCCACGATGGAGGAGGCCCCCTCGGAAATCATTTCCTCCCAGGGCAAATCGCCAACGGCTTCGTCGGAGCTCAACCTGTAAAGGTCGACATGATTGATCTTGAAAGCACCCTCGTGTTCCCAGACCAGGGTAAAGGTGGGACTGCGATGGGGGCCGGGGATCCCCGCCCCGGCGAGAATCCCGGAGGCGAGGACGGTCTTACCAGCGCCAAGGGGTCCCGTCAAGCATATCATGATGCCAGGTGACAGGATCTTCCCCCACAGGGTCCCGAGGGTCCTCGTTTCTTCTTCGGAATCCACGACGATGACCTTCTTCACCCGGGTTCTTCCCCGTCGCTCAATCCCAGGTGACCAAGGATCGTCTTCATGTCCTCCCAGACCGGGATCTTTTTCTTGGGATCCCGCAACAAAGCCGCGGGGTGAAAGGTGGGCATGACATCGATACCTCGCCATTGCTGCCAGGTTCCCCTCATCCGGGTTATTCGAGCCCGCGGATCGATGAGACCCTGGGTTGCCGCGGCACCCAGGGAAACTATTACTTCGGGTTGGATGATCCTCATCTGGGCATGGAGGTACGGTATGCAAAAGTTCCTTTCGCCCTCGTCGGGCGTGCGGTTCCCCGGGGGCCTGCACTTGACGATATTGGTTATATAGACGTCCTGGCGCGCCAATCCACTGGCGGTGATTATCTTGTCCAGGAGTTTCCCCGCCCTCCCCACGAAGGGCCGCCCGAGCCTATCTTCGTCGGCGCCGGGAGCCTCGCCGACGAAGACCAGGTTCGCCTCGGGATTCCCTTCACCGAATACCACTGCGTTGCAGGTCTCTCTCAGGTGGCAACGCCGGCATTCAACGGCCACCGCCGCCAATTCCTCGAGGCGGGATATATCCCGCAGGGGATCCGAGGAATCCGGCGCGACTTCCTTCGGGGATCGCGGTTCGGTTTCATCGGTGCGCGATGCCGACCGGGACTCGTCCCCCGCGATGAAAAGATCCAGGGATGCCTGGTCCAGATCGCCTTCATTCCTGCTCGAGGTCATCGGTTCCGGCCTCCTCCATCCTGGCCACCATCTCTTCCTGTTGCCGGCGAACGAAATCCCGATACTCCCCGACGAACTCCAAGTTGAGCCGCTGTTGCCGCGCGGAAGTCTCCCCCAGGCCCGTCGAGAGTGCCTCCAGATCGGCAATGATCCGCGATCCGAGCTCGATGGCCTCGGCACACCGGGGCTCGCAGGGGTAGAAATATCGCGCAAAATATGCGGAC
>SLGS01000020.1 GCA_007136565.1 Clostridia bacterium
AACAGTGGATAAAGGAAACCCCAGAAAAGCAGGCCGCAGACTAATAGGCAAGTGTCCACCAAACCGGGGCAACTCCAAAAAACCCATTAACCCCAACAATAGCACGGCTTGTTTAGCCTTAGATTCCATATCTTAGCCTCCTCGGGTGGTAACGAAACGGGTAAGTGAATGAGGATGTGGACCCCTTCATGGATGCTTATCCCGGTTCATGTTGTGGGTATATTAAGCATCCTTCTATTGGGCAATTTCGTTGTGAAGTCTTAATTGTCCTGCCACATAGGTCTTGGACAAGTTCAGGCGGTTATGCGCAGAGCTTCGCTGGCTTTGTCGGTTATGTATATGTTTGCCGGTACGTCATAGGCTAGCGCCTAGTGTGGACGTAGGTAGGCGTATCGTTTCCGGTATTTTTCGACCTGGCTCTCGGCTTCGATGGGATCATCGTAGTCGTTGAGCCAGATCTCCTCGTATTTCAAACTCTGGTGATAGCGTTCCACCATCCAGTGGTCTCGGATGATGAGATCTACCCCGAACGACAGCCCACTTCGTTATCTCTCAGCCACTTCCTGAAAACCTGCTGCTAGAATGCGCCCCGTTGTTGCTCACCGGAGTCATCTGCGCGGGTAGTTTTCCCGGGTGGACTGCGCCCCCTCGATGGCCATCTCCCTGCAAATTTCCCAAGGCCGGGGATCCAGTCGAATACCAGAACCACGTCTGAGCGCGCTATCCTCTCTCTTCGAACGCCGACAACAGTAGGTTGATCGGGGTAAGCCTGACAATTCGCAAGACTTCGAAACATGCCTTCTTTCTTCGTTACTCAACGACTCCAGCTTCTCGAAACTGAACGACCCGGACCTAGAGTTCTTCAAAAGGCTATTCTGTAGCGTCAACCGGGGCAGGGTAGTCTTCAAATCCTCGTTATCTTGCTCCAACTGACGCTCGCGGCGGCCTTGCTCATTGCTGGCCAGGGCTTCCTTGCCTCCCTCGAGAAAGCGTGAACGCCACCTGCAATGAGTTCGTCTCGGTCAAACCGTGACGATGACAAATCTCCGCCACGCTCATCTCACCCTCAAGACCGAGCAGCACGACCTCCAGATGCTCCTCCAATTTCCAGCGCCTCTGAGCCATTTCCGGAGTCCGCCTCCGAGTATACCATCCCGGATGACTCTACAAACCAGAAGTGTCCATCTCCAAATGAAGCGCAGCATAGGCTATCACTAACCTCCCCCGGCGGCGACGACGACATTCCCCGCGGGGCAGTATGAGTGAAGTTTCTGTCGGGAGTAGTAGGGCAGGAAGAATTGAGCGATAAGCGCACCCTCCAGTGTAATGCATTGCAGAGAACTACACGTAAGGGGTGTAATTTCTCGCCACTATGGAATCCATCCTGGAGTTGGGAGACATTGCCATCAATGAGATGCAGCGGCACATACTTGCCCGACATTGAAAGGGAGAATCGTTTAGATTATCCTCGTGTAAGTGATGTGGATATTGGAAGAGGTGACAACTTGTTACGGGTTATCTTGTGGGGCTTTGCCGCCGGATTGGCCGGCACCGGGACGGGGGCGCTGCTCGGAGGAGTGCTCGGGCGCAGGCTTAGTAGATCCCTGGCCTTCCTCCTGAGCATGGCGGCCGGGGTAATGTTGGTTGTCGTATTCTTGGATCTATTGCCCGAGGCCCTCGAGGACGGTGGGCTGTGGGCCGGTATGACAGGGCTGGCCATGGGAATGTTGATCATGCTCTTCTTGGAGCGTCGACTGCCACACCTGCACCCCCAGGATCCGGCCGCCGCCACATCACCCTACGTCAGGATGGGGGTCCTGTTGGCCCTGGGGATCGCATTGCATAATCTCCCCGAGGGCGTCGCCGTCGGGGCGGGTTTTGCCTCCAGCGATCAGTTGGGGCGCAATGTGGCACTGGTGATAGGGATACATAACGTTCCCGAGGGAATGGCAATGGCTTTCCCGATGATAGCCGGTGGCCTGAAGATGCCACGCATCTTCCTAGCGGGGCTTTTGGCCGGGGCACCCGTGGGCATCGGTGCCGGTGTGGGATATTGGTTTGGCAGCATTTCGGAGGGGTTCCTGGCTTTCGCCCTCGCCCTGGCCGCCGGGGCGATGCTTTACATAACCTGCTGCGAGATGCTCCCGGCTGCGCGGGAATGCTCAGAGGATGGCTCGCACGTTTACGGGCTGTTGGTTGGGGTCGGCCTGGGACTATTGTTGACCCTCATACCCCATTGACGAAATCGTGATCCGGATGGGGGTTGATGTGGACGAATACTTCGCCGATGTGTGGATTTTCCTCCTCCAGTGTCATCCTCAGCTCCGAGGCCAAAGAATGTGCCGTCCCGACGGTGTAACTGGCATCGACGCTGATCTCGACATCCATCACCACCAGGCCCCCGTAGAGTCTCATCCTGACCTCGTCGACGTGGACGATTCCAGGGATGCCCTCGGTCAGGTCTTTCACGCGTTCGAGCTCCTCGGTGAAATCACTCGGTCGCCCGTCCATGAGGGTGTGCGCGGATGACCTGAGTATCGAAACGGCCGTCCATGCCAACATCGCTGCCACGGCGAGGGCGGCGATGGGATCCAGGATGGGGATACCGGCGTTGGCGCCGATGATGCCGACGAGGGCCGCCAAAGAGGACATCGCGTCGGAGCGGTGATGCCACGCATCGGCTACCAGGAGATCGCTGCGGGCCTTACGCCCTTCCGCCAGGGCATATCTGAACATCGCCTCTTTCACCAATATGGATACCGCCGCGACCCCCATGGCGATGGGGCCCGGTGCCCTGGGATCCGGGTCGGCCAAGTTCGCGATCCCATCGCGGGCCACCAGTAATGCGGTGACGAGGAGGATCATCGAAAGCATACCTGTCATCAGTTCCTCGGCCCGGCCGTGGCCGTAGGGATGGTTGTGATCCGCCGGGCGTTTGGCTATGGAGAAACCGACGATCACGGGTATGGTCGAGAGCACGTCTCCCAGCGAATGGGCCGCGTCAGCCACCAGGGCGGAGCTGCCTGACGCGTAGCCGACGAAACCCTTGAGCGCCGCCAGGCCCAGGTTCACTATTATGCTGACCTTCGCCACGCGGATACCCCCGCGAAACCGATCCTCCACGATATTCCTCCTTTGCATTGGAGCGACACCAGAAGTATATTCAATCTGGGAGAGCGCTGGAAGGTGCTCAACCAGATACGAGGAAATACTCAGTTACGGGAGGGTGCTTCGGTGAAGATATCTTTTTTCAATGATACCTATCATCCCTACGTTAGCGGCGTGATCACCTCCATGGAGCGATTTGCGACCTCCCTTAAGGAAGACGGTCACGATGTAATCATGGTAGTGCCCGGGCACCTGGCAGCCCAAGTCCGGACCTCCAGATCGAGCGATGTTTACGAGCTGATATCGATACCGGTCCCGGGCTTCGACGGGATGCGGATCGGAATGCCCATAATGACCGACGGACACGTGAGAATATCGGACACCCTGGGAGAGGGCATCGATATCGTCCACGCTCATTCGCCCTTCGTCGTCGGTAGGATGGGGGCTCGCCTGGCCCAGAAGAGAGATCTTCCCCTGGTATTTACATGTCACAGCATATACCCGAACTATTCCGATTACGTACCGCTGGTGAGCGAGCTCGCCGGGGATGTTATCCGCGAGTACGTGGTGGATTATTGTTCCCTTTGTGACTTGATACTGGCGCCCTCCAATTACGTAAGATCCGTCCTCTGGGAGTGGGGGGTGTCCCGGGACATAAAGGTATTGCCCTCGGGGATAGAGATAGATACCCTCGATCGGGCTCGCCGCGAAATGGAGGAATCCGGTGACGGATTGAGGCGAAGCCTTGAAGACCGAATGGGCATAGACCCCGGCGGGAAGATACTCCTTTTCGTCGGGAGATTGGATCATAGGAAGAATATTGATTTTCTCTTCGAGGTATTGAGAAACCTACCCCTCAAGGAGCGGGTCGACCTGGTAATCGTCGGCGAGGGTCCCGCCCGGTCTCAATTGGTGGAGGCGGCCTTCGATAAGGGCGTAAGTCGGCGCGTTCACTTCGCCGGGAAGCAGCCCTTCAACGTCGTGGCTCGCTGGTATGCAGCGTCCGATGCATTTTGTTTCCCCTCGACCGTAGAAACCCAGGGGCTGGTGTTGGTGGAAGCCATGGCGGCGGGGCTACCGGTGGTGGCGCTAAACTCTCCAACCAGCGACGAAATGATCGAGGATGGGGTCAACGGTTTCCTATCGGGGCCTGACGCGCGCGAATTTGCCGGGAAGGTGCACGCGATCTTGGACGATTCCGAACTGGCGAAAGGCGTCCGCGAAAAGGGCCTCAAGAAGGCCTCCAATTTCTCCAATCGATCGCTGACCCTGGAACTCGTGGGGCACTACGAGAGGATAATTGCCGATACGCGGGCGCGAAAGGCCCGGGGTGGATCCCCCGGCATTCGAGGCTAGTCACATTACCTCGACCGCCTACAACGCGACCGCCATCCGGATGCCGACGGGTGACATCGGTGGTTGTTGCGGGTAACATGTGGGAAGTATGAACGACCTCAATTCGTTGGACGGAAAACATCTTCGCACCACATGGTGGGCGGACACCGGGTTCCCCCCGGTCGTTTTGGCACCCATGGCCGGGATTACCGATTCCCCCTACCGGATAATATGCTCGTTATACGGTGCGGACGGCACCGTCACCGAGATGGTATCCGCCGAGGGGCTCGTCCGAGATAACCCGAATACGTGGGAGTTGCTGATCGGCCTCGACGGGGAGGAACATTGCGCTGTGCAATTGTTCGGAAGGGACCCCGTCGCCTTTTCCGAAGGCCTGGCCCGGATGGTCGACGGGGGATTCGTCCCCGCGGGTATCGACGTCAACATGGGTTGTCCGGTGCCAAAGGTGGTTCGTTCCGGGGCCGGGGCGGCCCTGATGAAGGATCCGAAGGCAGCCGCCGCGATAGTGCGGTCCGTGCGCCGACGGTTAGAGATGGAAGGCCTGTCCATCCCCCTATGGGCGAAGATCAGGAGCGGATGGGACGAGAATTCGGTGAACGCCCCCGAGATCGCCACGGTGTTGGCCGATGCCGGTGTGGACGGCCTCGCGGTGCACGCTCGAACCAGGTCCGCCTACTACTCGGGGGATGCCGATTGGGAAGTGATCCGCGCTGTGGTGGAGGTCTCGAACCTTCCCGTGCTCGGTAACGGAGATGTATTCTCCGGGGAACGCGCCCAAAGTCTCCTGGATGAAACCGGGTGCCACGGGATCATGGTCGGCAGGGGTGCCATGGGTGCCCCGTGGATTTTCGGGGAGATCCGAGCCACCCTGGGAGGCCTCGAAGGTTTCTCCACGCCCGATCCCCGGGAGAGAATTTCGGTGGCATTGTGTCACCTCGAAATGGAGAGTTGCCACCGGGGTTCGGAGAGGGCGGCTCGCTTCATGCGTAAGCACCTGCATTGGTATACGCGGGGTCTTCCCGGTTCGGCCATGCTGCGAGATAAGGTTAACCACGCAGGGGATGCGCAGGAATTGGCGGATCTTCTAGTTAAGTACAGGCGAGGACTCTGCGGTGGCTTTTCAACGAGATGATCCGGTGACGATCGCCCGGATCTCGGAGTTGATCTTGCACCGAGAATGGAGGGATGCGATGAAGCGGGTAGTCAGTGTGAGCCTGGGATCCTCCAGGCGCGACCACCGGGTCGAGGTGGAGATACTCGGCGAGGACTTCGTGATCGAACGTCGCGGGACGGATGGAAGCCTAGAAAGCGCCATCGAAATGGTTCGCGAGCTCGACGGGAAGGTCGACGCCATCGGCTTGGGGGGAGTGGACCTATTCCTCGTCTCCGGGCGGCGCCGGTACATGTTGCGGGACGCACGCAGGATGCTCGAAGCTGCGACCATAACCCCGGTGGTGGACGGTACGGGATTGAAGAATACCCTCGAACGAAGGGCCGTAGCCTGGCTCGCGGAAAATGGCGTGATCGATTTCGAAGGCAAAGAGGTCCTGATCGTCTCCGCCCTGGATAGATACGGAATGGCCGAAGAGATGCTGGCTCGCGGGGCAAACCTGACCCTCGGGGACGCCCTTTTCGCTTTGGGTTTGCCACTCCCATTTCGCTCCCTGCGCGCCCTGGGGGCCCTGCTTTGGGTGCTCAGCCCCCTGATATGCAGGTTGCCCATGAGTGTTCTCTACCCCACAGGCAAGAAACAGGATGAGATCACTCCGAGATTCGAGAGGTACTATCGTCGCGCCGACATCGTGGCCGGGGATCTGCATTTCATCCGCCGGTACATGCCGCAAGATCTCGGCGGAAAGATCATCATCACGAACACGGTGACCTCCGAAAACGAAGAGGAGTTCCGAGAGCGGGGTGTTCGGATGCTGGTGACTACCACTCCCAAGATGGAAGGTCGTTCCTTCGGTACGAACGTCATGGAGGGAGTACTGGTGGCACTGGCCGGCAAGCACCCTGATGATCTCGAAGAGGGCAGGTACGAGGAACTACTCGAGGCCATAAATCTCACCCCCAGGGTGGAACTGCTCGACGAATAGCAAGAGCCCGCAAAATAAGAAAAGGAGATCCCCTATATGGGCCAGTTCGCTTTCATGATACATCCCCTTGATGTCGGTAGTGTGACCCGCCAGTTTCCCTGGGCGCGGTTCCTTCCCGAATCCGCCATCGACGGGATTCTTCGCCGCCTCCCTCCGTTTAAGATTTCTACCATCACCGGGATTAGTTCCGATTTCGGTTCGGCTCACGGTCACTTCATCGTGTGCCCTGTTACCACCCGACAGTTCGTCGACTTGCCCGAGGAGGAGACGGTGAGAAGGGTGGTGCAGACCGGCCGGCTGGCGGAGAAGCTCGGAGCCAAGATCGTGGGCCTGGGTGCGTTTACCGCCGTCGTGGGTGGTTCCGGTGAAGAGGCAGCGCGGCAGCTGGATATCGCTGTCACCACGGGCAATAGTTACACGGTAGCCACCGCCATCGAGGGCGCTCGAAACGCCGCAGCTTTCATGGGATACGATTTGGAGGAATCCACGTTGGCAGTGGTAGGTGCCACGGGATCCATTGGACGCATATGTAGCGAGATTATGGCCCCCGAAGTGGGTGAGCTCGTGCTGGTGGGGAGAAATGGACCGGCCCTGGAGGACCTTCGCGGTGATATCTTGGCGAGTGGGGATCGCCGGGTCTCAATCTCGACGGACGTGTCCTCGGCTCTTCCCGAGGCCGACGTGGTGATAACGGTGTCCAGCGCCGTGGACACCATAATCGAGCCCGAGTACCTTCGTCCCGGTGCAGTGGTCTGCGACGTGGCGAGGCCGCGGGATGTTTCCGAACGAGTTGCCAACGCCAGGGATGATGTCCTGGTAATCGAGGGAGGGATCGTCAGCGTTCCCGGTGAACCCTCGTGGAGCCTGGATTTCGGTACTCCTCCCGGCACTTGCATGGCGTGCATGGCCGAGACTATGATACTGGCCATGGAGGAACGCTACGAGGATTACACCCTGGGCAGAAACCTGACCGCCCAACAGGTAACGGAGATCGACAGGTTGGCCGCTCGCCACGGTTTTGAGGTTACTGGATTCCGTGCCTTCGAAAAGCAACTGTCCGACTCGGAGCTTGAGGGCATCAGGAGCCGGAGCCGGGAAAACAGGGCCCGGGCGGGATTGAAGGTTCCGATCTAAATTCATCGACCCGGCTTTTACAGGATACAGGAGGGGGAGGCCGCATGAGTGTGCAAGGCGACGAGATTCTCTTATCTCCCAAGGGTAAGCAGAAACTCCAGGAGGAACTCGACCATCTCAAGAACGTGAGGAGACGGGACGTGGCCGAGAAGATTCGAGTAGCCAGGTCCCACGGCGACCTCAGTGAGAACTCCGAATACGACGAAGCCAAGAAAGAGCAGGCGTTGGTCGAAAGCCGCATAGCCCAAATAGAATCCTATCTGCGGCGGGCGAGGGTCGTTCGGCGAGAAGACGTCGAGGTGGATCGGGTCAACGTGGGTTCCCGAGTTACCGTCACCGACCTCGACGAGGATGAGACCATAACCTACGTGATCGTCGGCGGTGCCAAAGAGTCCGATCCCGCGCGGAACATGATCTCCTACAGGTCCCCGGTGGGTGGAGCCCTATATGGCAATACCGTCGGAGAAACTGTGAAGGCGAGGTTGCCCGGTGGCATCCTTAACATGCGCATCGAAGAGGTGGAATGGACCGGGGAGGCGATCGAGTGAGTCGCGAAAACGAGACCGGTGAAGTAGAAGGCACCCCGTCGACCGGTGGCGACCTGGTCCAATCACGGCGCGAGAACCTCGATGCGCTCAGGTCCGCCGGGGTGGATCCTTACGGGGATTCTTACGATGTGACCCACCACGCCGGAGAAGTGCATGGCCGGGTGGACGAGATGGAGGGGGAGGAAGTATCCATCGCCGGGAGGGTCACCGCCGTCAGATCGCACGGCAAGGTCACGTTCATGGACCTGGAGGATCTGGGTGGGCAGGTCCAACTATTCCTGCGCAAGAACGATCTCGGCGACGACAAGTATGACCTCCTCGAACACGTGGATCTGGGTGACGTATTGGGCGCCCGGGGGACTCCGTTCAGGACCCGGATGGGCGAGCCGTCCATAAGGGTCGAGGATTTCCGCGTCCTTTCCAAGTGTCTCAACCCACTACCCGAAAAGTATCACGGCCTGACCGATGTGGACCTGAGGTATCGACGGAGATATGTCGACCTGATGGTCAATCGGGAGAGCCGCGACGTTTTCGTGACGCGAAGCCGGATCGTCTCGGCGATGAGGCGCTTCCTGGACGATAGAGGGTATCTCGAGGTGGAAACGCCCATGATGGCGACCATCGCGGGTGGCGCCACGGCGAGACCCTTCGTCACCCATCACAACGCACTGGATATGAAACTCTACCTGCGAATTGCCACGGAACTGTACCTCAAGAGACTCATAGTAGGCGGTATGGAGCGGGTGTACGAGATCGGGAGAGTGTTCCGCAACGAGGGTATTTCGACCAGGCATAATCCGGAGTACACCTTGCTCGAGCTTTACGAAGCCTACGGAGATTACCACTCTATGATGGATCTCACCGAGGATATGATCTCTTCCCTAGCCGAGGAAGTCCTCGGGACGATGCAAGTCGAGTACAGGGGTGAAACCATCGATTTGAGGCCCCCGTGGCGCCGCCTCAGCATGGTGGAGGCCCTCATGGAGCACGGGGTCGATATACGGGCCTGGAGCGATGACGGCGACGCCAGGCGCGACGCGGCCCGCCTGGGGGTTGCGGTGGAAGAGGGCGTGACCCGGGGGAAGATCATCGACGAATTGGTCGAGGAACTGGTCTTACCCGGACTCATTCAGCCCACGTTCCTCCTGGATCATCCCGTCGATATTTCGCCGCTGGCCAAGCGCAAGCTCGACGACCCCGAGTTCACTTATCGGTTCGAGCCAGTCATCGCCGGCATGGAGATAGGTAATGCCTTCAGCGAGCTCAACGATCCCGAAGAGCAAAGGCGACGCTTCGAGGAGCAAATGGCCCAACGGCACCGCGGTGACGACGAGGCCCACGTCATGGACGAGGATTTCCTGACCGCCCTCGAGTACGGCATGCCCCCCACGGGAGGCCTCGGTATCGGAGTGGATCGCCTGGTCATGATCTTCACCGATTCCGACTCCATAAGGGATGTCATACTGTTCCCGCTCATGCGTCCCAGGATCCAGGAAATGGATTCCGAAGAGGGCATTGACTCTTCCACGATTGAATCATAGAATGTAACGCGTGCTCGATGAGACAGGGTCTTCGAATGACCCTTGACACGGCACATAGGGCTGGTTAAGATGGAAATCCAGCAGGCGGTCGATTGGACCGACCGGGTTCGATCTTTGACAAGAGAGTAGTGCAGCGTAAGTTTGAAAGACTGAGCGGTCTTTTTACGAGGTATAGCGTCGTCTTCGCGGATTTGTCTGTGGAGTTGGCGCATAACCGAGGATCAAAG
>SLGS01000134.1 GCA_007136565.1 Clostridia bacterium
GGTCTCCGCGAGGCCCTCGGCGTCCCGGTCTGCGGCCAGCACCATCGCCCCGGCGTCGTGGAAGGTCTTCACCATGGTCCGACCGATTCCCCGGGCTGCACCCGTCATGATTACCGCTTTTCCTGTAAAGTCGAATTTCACGTTAATCCCCCAATTCTCTTGTCTTCTACCGTCACTTAGCGTCCGAGCCAGGCACGAGTAACCGACCAGGCGACACCGATAGCAGTCGAGATTAGATTTGATGCGTCCGCGAAATCCTCTCCCGTGAAACCGATGGTGCGATCGGACACTCTTTCCAGCCTCGGTATGTTCGCCGAGGCATCTACGCAGCCGCTATTCATGAAATCCATCTCCACGGATATCGGTGTGTCCGTCTGCAGTACCTCCTTACTCTCGAGGTTCTCGAGAGCGTTTCGTGCCTTCTCCTCGATGAGTTCTGCTGCCACCGGCGGGGGGAGAGTCCGTGCGGCGTTTCTGCTCAACGCCCACTTCACCGGAACCGTATCGACCCAGGGCATGAATTCCAAGGCCTCATCGCACGTGAGGTCATCACCGGTTACCAGTGCGGTCGGGACCCCATAATGTCCCGCCAACGCAGCCTTCATTCCCACCTCTCCGAAGGCAACACCGTTGATCCGGATCTCGTCCACAACCAGTCCATGCACGGTGTGGCTTATGACCCCGCTCGTTCCATTGCGAGTGTGCATGCCCACCAGCAGAAGAGCATCGCAACTGGCATCCAATCCCAGGGGGCCGTCCAGGGACTTAGGTGAGCCGGTCATCAGGGTCGCTCTCCCATCCAACTCGTGGGCCAGCATGTTCCTGCTACCATTGCCGCCGTGATTATCGCTAACGATCACCTCGGTGGCACCGGCGCTGAACGCTCCTCGGACGGCGGCGTTGGCCTCGCCGATCATCCATGCTCGGGCGAACCGGTAATCGGGATCCTTCGGCGACGTTTGCATACTGTTGACTACCCCGGCGATACCCTCCATATCTACCGCGATGAATATCTTCACTCTAGACCCACCTCTCTACAAAGGAGGGAACCGGGAAGCCGGGTTCGCCGGGCGACGCATCCCTTCCACCCAGGATTACCTTCTGGACCCGCCTGAGCGCCGAAACCTCTCGGAAGGGCCGTCCCTCGACTACCACAAGATCGGCCCGTTTGCCGCACTCCAAGGAACCCACCATCTCCTCCACCCCTAGGGCGGCCGCAGAATTCAACGTACCGCTCAGCAGAACATCGGGGCTCGGAATACCGCTCTCCTCCAACGCCTCGAGCTCAAGGATGAATCCACCGAATCGATAGCTGCCCCAGCCTTCGTCGGACCCGGCGACGATGGGCACACCCAGCTCATGCAGTCGCCTCACCCCTTCGGCGCGCTCTTTCCAGATCTTCTTCTTCCTCTCGATTAACTCGCGGTCGGGATTCTCGGCCCTCTCGAGTTGCGGTATGGAACTGCGAGCCACCGCCAGAGTGGGATTCCAGTACACGCCATGTTCCAGAGCCAGATCTGCAGATCGATCGTCTAAGCCCGTGAGAACACCCTCTTCGTTGTGGAACGTTCCATGGACGATCACGTCAAAAGCCGTTTCGATCGCCAGGCGGACGGCATCCGTCGCGCTGCAATGGGCGAAAGCGGGGCGACCCGCGGCCCGCGCCTCTTGGGTAGCTGCCTCCAGGACCTCGCGGGAAAACTGTGGCCTGAAGGGATCGGTACCAACTGTGCCGCCACCCGTACCCATCACTTTCAGCAGGTCGGCTCCGCGGGCGAACTGGGATCGGGCGAGGGTTCGCATCTCGGATGCGTCACGGACCACGCCTCCCCACGGCCAGCAATGTCCCATCCTGGACGTAGCAGGCATACCCGCGAGCACGAGGCGCGGTCCCATCACTTCCCCTTCAGCCAAGGCGTCGCGCAGGGCGAAGGCCACTCCCGCCCGAGCACCGAGATCCGCCAAGGTGGTAACTCCCGTCCTCAGTGCGGCGCGGACATTATTGGCGGCCCGAAGCAACAAAACGCCGTCGGAGACACCCGCCGCGTCCTCGACGGTACGGCCATCACCCGGCATCGACGTGTGGGAATGGCAATTTACCAAGCCGGGGAGAATGGTACAGTCTTCGTATCTCTCGATCGCCAAGTCGGGGTACTTGATTTCCGCCTCGGTATCCGGCAGTACGTCGAGTATCTGGGCGCCACCCAGCACTATCGAATGGTCCGCGAGTACACCTTCCCCGCGTGCAGTGAACACATGCGTGGCGCTGATTCGACGCATTTCTCGTTCAGATATCTTCATCACTGCTCTATACCTCCGGGAAGTCTTCGGTCAACTGCTTCTTGAGAGCATCGAACCTGAGATCTTCGCCGGTGAGATCGCGTATCTTGTCCAACCAACTCACCGTGCCTCCGGGCCGGAGGTAACCATCTACGACCTTCCGGAAGGGTTCTGGATTGTCGAACATTTCCCCGTGTTCTCGACGGAGGGCAGCGTGGGTCTGGCTCGAGATAGCATCTGCGATAAAGTAGCTGTGCATCCTCATGGGACGCACCCAGCGCGGAACCGCGGCGAAGGGTTGGGGCATCTGACTGCCGCCCATCAGCCAGGTGGCAGTATCTCCGTAGATCTTCTGGTAATCTCCATCGACGTCGTCCCAGACTCGCATTTCGGCAACAGCGTCGGCACAGATACTCCTATCACGGTACATGAGTAGGAGTCTCCGTGTAGTGCGATATCTTTGGATTTCCTCCTCAGACAGGCCTATGCGACGCAACCAAGACGGGTAGTGCAGATACATGGAAAGGATCTCGGCCACCCCCTCGTTGAAGGGCCCGGGCTCCGTCCGTAGCGAGAAAGGCGGTTCGGAAAACCATGCGTGCAAGGCATGACCGTACTCGTGATACGCCGTCTTGTAGTACTGCATCCCGTCGGCGTACCCGGTGAGGATGCGGATATCGCCCGGTGCATAGCGCACGCACTGTCCACCGTAGGGGCTGTCATAGGAGTATAGGGAAATTCCCAGATCGTTGGGCTCGAGGCCGAGGGCCCGGACAAACTCTTCGACGCTTTCATTCAAGCGATCGCCGGGGAAGTACGAGGCACTCGGCCAGGCAGTCTCGAAGAAGAATCGTATGTCCCAGGGCTTGATCTGCTCGATGCCCAGCGACTTTGCCTGAGCGTCCATATGTTCGAAATACTGGTCCCTGGTGGCGCGTTCCATATCTTCCACAAAACTCATCAGCCAGTCCCTGTCTACCCCATCCGCGGCGAGCTGCATATCGGCCAGATTTTCGAAACCCCATTGCTTCGCTGCTTCTTTGCGAAGCTGGAACATTTTCCTGACATCGTCTTCCAACTTATCATTGAGCTCCCACAAAGAACGCCACGCCTTTTCGCGAAGGGACCGATCTTGCTCGTGCCGCAATATCAGGGATTGCTGCCGATAAGTGATCTCTTCACCATCGATGGAAGGGCGCCAAGTCACATACTCGTCGGCGATTTTCCTTGTCAAAGCAGCCAGTTCACGATTGTCGCGGTCGACGCGCTCGAACTTAAAGCGCCAGTCCAAAGCATCCGCCCACTTCTTCAGAAAGGCATCTTTCGATCTATCTCCCCACTCAGCGATAATATCGTGGTACTCCTCGGTGAAGATCGCATCGTAGATAGCCTGGATCTCATCCTCCCGGCTGGGGTCAAACTCCTCTTTCCATTTCTTGGCCCAGTCTATCTGCGTCTCCTCATAACTCAATCGCTCTAGCTTACCATCCAATTCCTCGAGAAATTTGCGGAAATCACCTTGATTGTTTACGCGCGGTAGATTGAGGTCACTCAAATTGTTGCTCCTTTCTTGACTTACACCATAGTGGAGTAAATAGCGCCGCTGATCGGCCACTACCTAGTTTGAACTACTTGATCGATACCTGGGGAAGCACCAGGAGAGCCAGCGCAACGGCGACGGCCGAAATCGCTCCTGTGGTGATCATCTGTGCAAACACCCTTTGCCCGGCCACGACTACGAACACGTCTATGAGCTCCCATCCTCCCAACGATACCCAGAGACTGGTGAGGAACCCGCCGTAGCCGATAGATGGGCCGACGATGTAAAGACCAAGGAGAGCAATCCTACACAGATTTGACATGCCGTGCGTCAAGATCGTGGCTACAAGACCCAACACAAGCGCGCCGACACTCGTCGCGAGGGAGTCTACCGGTACAGGTGAGAAATTACCGAACTCCGGGGAGGTGCTCACCACAATGAACAGCATCGTGGTTATACAAGCCATCGCCCCGGACAAACGCGCCGTCGTGGAGAGATGTTTCAGAATAGCCATTATTTACTCCCTCCCCGGAACCAGCAAATCATCGTGACAACCCGCGTTGCCGGTGTATGGTGACGTTGTCGAACCTAACCGGGATGTCCACCTTCATCTGCACTCGAACCGACCAATCGTCAGTCGCAATCGATTCCGGGCCCGGGAGTTTGGAAGGTCGAAGATTGGAATACATATCCAAATCGACTTCTCGCGAGTCTCCCGATTCCAAAATGAAGTCCTCGTAGGTGTAGCGTTGAACCGCGATCAACCTATCCTCATGGCGCAGGAGGACCCGCAACGACTGGATCTCGCCCCTGTCACTACCGCGGTTCGCCACTTCCAGGGTGACCACGTATTCATCATCGTTCTCACCCAGGGCGATGTCATGGAAGGTTACGTCGTATTCGACCATTGCGGCATGGCCCCGCAGTGAGCGAGAGTAAGTCGTATAAGATCCTGTTAGACTGGCCACGAGCAGGACAACGAAAACGACGGTGATTCCTTTCGAGAGCATCCGCCACCACTTTCTAGAGTTCCAAGCACCTCCATGGCATCCTCCGCATATGCGGTGCGTCGGGGCGATTCACCGCCTCGAGGTGAGATTATCCCCGAACTGGTTCAACCTGGCGGGGATATCCCGAGATTCCACCTTCAAAAGCGATGGTATTCTCCACCTCAACTGCGAACCGGGGCCCGAGAGCATCACGGTGCAGTTGCGCTGGGCGGGTCAATAACTGCGGGCAAGCCTGTCCCCAAATGCATAGATATCCTTCCAGGATTGTCGGGACCCCATCGCTCCCCGGAAGATCCAGCGCGCATCCTGTACCAATACCCGTGGTCATCTCCCGAATGCCGCGGCCACGGGTAGCGGATACGTTGCATCCGGGCAGAATAAAAACTTCTGCAGAGAGCGGGCATCGGCGCCCGGCTGGCATGGCAAAAATGGAACTTCTTCTCACGCACGCCCCCAATCATCTTGTCCGAATTGGAGACACATATCGTTCTTCGTTTTAGCTCTCAAGGTAGGCGTCGCGTGCTTACTAACTGCAAAGACCCATCCTTTTCTCATGCCGCATCGCCGTGTACCACGGTGATCGTTGCATCAGCATCACGAAACGCTCCCGTCATCGTCGGCTCAAGAAGCCTGCAGCGCTTGTCACGAGTAACTACTGCCTTCTGCACCTCGTGAAACCGAACTCCATCTCGCTTTCGATCTTCGGTACTCTATCTCTAGTCCTGCTTAATACCTAACTGAGACGTCGGATCCAGCGCATCGCGCAAACCATCACCGAGGAAGTTAACACACAACACGGTAAGGGCTATGGCGAAACCGGGAGGTGCCCACATGTAGGGATTGTTTACCAAGATAGACTGATTCTGAGCGGCATTCAGCATATTGCCCCAACTGGCTAAAGGCGGTTGGATACCGAAGCCAAGGAAACTCAGTGTGGATTCAGTCAAAATGGCGGCCGCCGTTCTAAGTGTCACAGCCACAATGACCGCGGAGATCGCGTTTGGCAATAAATGGTCCTTAACAACCTTGAAGGGACTTGCGCCGAGCGACACGGCTGAAAGGTAGAATTCCTGTTCGCGAAGGCTAAGCATTTGCCCCCGCACCAGTCGGAATATGCCTACCCAGCCCAAAACGCCAATCACAACCATTACATTGAGAATGTGCGTACCCAGAGCCAATACTATTGTCATGATGATCACGATAGCAGGTAGGCTGAGCATCCCATCGGCGAGTCGCCCCAGAAGGTGATCAGCTATCCCCCCGTAATATCCAGCGATACTGCCGAGTACCACCCCGATGATTAGGCTAACGCCCGCGGATATCACTCCAACTGATAGCGAAATGCGGCTAGCATAGATCAGTCGACTGAAGGTGCATCTGCCGATCCGATCGAGGCCGAGAGGAAACTCGGACGAAGGGGCCTCCAAACGTCTACCCGTCCGTACCTCGTAGGGATCGTTCGGGGCGATAAATGGCGCAAATACTGCTACCAAGATCAAGGTCACGAGAATCACGATTCCTGCGGTCGCGACCTTATGCTTGCGAAATCGCTTCCAAACCGCCGAGGATGTGACATCTGATTCTTGCAGTTGTTCCTGGTTGTTGCTCTCGTTAGTCAAATTGAACACCCCTTAACCGTATCTAATTCGCGGATCCACGAGTGCATACGAGATGTCCGCCAGCAGATTTGCAAAGAGTACGAACAAGGCAAAGAACATGTTAATGCCCACGACCATGGTCAGATCCCTTTGCTGGAGAGCGTTAAGGGTTAATGATCCGATCCCCGGCCAGCTGAAGATGCGTTCGATTACCACCGATCCCCCGAATATCACGGGGAGTCGAATGCCGATGATCGTGATCAATGGGATCAAGGCATTCGGAAGGGCGTGCTTCAAGACCACGACGTATTCGCTGAGCCCTTTGCTGCGCGCGGTTGATACGTACTGCTTGGAGATAACCTCCAACATGCCGGAGCGGAGGTACCTTGCGAAACTGGCAGCCTGGCGCAAAGACACGACCAAAACGGGTAATATCATGTAATGCATTCTTACCAGCAACGGAGGCGAAGTAGTACCTACTGGCGCCATCCCGCCCACAGGGGTCCAGCGCAATAGGCTGGAAAAGATGTAAACAGCACCCAATCCCACGAAGAATGAGGGGATGGAAATCGCCAAGAAGGAGGTACCGGTAACTACATGGTCTAGAACCGAGTACTGTTTTAGGGCTGATATAACCCCAATCGGGATTGCGACAATAATGGATAGGACTAATGCCGTACCCATCAGGAGCAGGGTTCGGGGAAATCGATCGATAATCCGTTGAATCACCGGCTCACGAGTTAACATGGAGTCACCGAAGTCCAACCGCGCGGCTCGACGCAGCCAGTTCCAATACTGCACATGCATCGGAAGGTCGAGTCCGAGCTCCTCTCTGATGTGCTCGGCTCCTATCGGTGGAAGACCCCCTTCTTCACCGGCAACTCCGCCGAACATATATTCGATGACACTTCCCGGCATCAGTTGCACGATGAAGAAGACGAATGTTGCCACTAAGAGTAAAACCGGTAGCATCGAAAGCAACCTCTTGGCTATATATACTTGCATTAACAGTGCCGCCTCCTAATCACAAAAAGAAGCGGGATAAAGCATATGCTTTATCCCGCTTTTTTCAGTTAATTACCGCGGTCCCGTCCATTCCCATTCCCATAGATTGTGAATGTCCTGGAATTGCATGAAGTGATAGAAGCCGCGCGTGTCAGGTCCGACGATATTCTCATGTGCCGTCTGTGAAGTATCGCCTCCGTACAGCCCTATCTCGACTGCATCTTCGCTGAGGATGCCCAGGACCTCCCCATAAATCTCGGCTCTTTCGCTTGTGTCGAGCGTTGCACGCCCTTCCCGGAACAGCTCGTCAAGTCGAGGATTCTGATATCCGGTTTCTGGGTTTCTTGCACCCGAGGAAGACCAGCAATTGGCCAGCGTATGCGGATCCGCGGAGAACATGAAATACCCCGAGTAGAATCCATAATCGCCGTCCGAATAGCGACCGTACATGGACGTAAAGTCACCGAGCGTGATATTTGCGTCTACCCCGACTGCATCGAGGTTTCTCTCCATGATAGAGGCGATATCGATGTACCGCGGGCTGTCGAAAGTCAATATTTCGATCGGCTCACTATAGTCCCATCCGGCCTCATCGAAGAGTTCCTTGGCCCGATCGGGATCGTAATCGTATTCGACTACTTGTGAGCGATCCACCCATGGCGCGATGAACGGAGAGTGCGCGATTTCCCCTTCCCCGTGGCCGGGACCTTCGAGAATGCCTGGCCGATCGATAGCGTGGAGAATGGCTCTTCGTACCCTGACATCTTGGAACCGTTCCTGGTTCATGTTGATCCTTGCGACCTGGTATCCATAAGGTCCACCATAGTAGGTCTTAGCGTGAGGAATAGCATCTACACGATCCATCTCGTCCCGGGGAGCCCGGATCCAATCCAGTTCTTGTCTCTCAAACATCGGAAGGTGATTGGTGGAGTCCGAGTAGTCGATTACTACATGTTGAATCCCCGGCTCTCCAAGCACGTAATCCTCGTGTGCTTCTAGCCTGAGGTATTGATCCGTTACGTACTCCACGTGCTTGTAGGGGCCAAAACCGATTGGCTTCCTCCAGTACTCGTGCCCGTCGATATCGGCAGGAGCCACGTCACCGAAGATATGATGCGGCACTACGGGCTGCATTAGACCCAGCAGCAATACAGCATCTGGTTCCTCGGTGGTTACCGATAGGGTGTAGTCATCGATAACCTCTATACCGACGATCTCATCGGCTTCCCCTTCGTAGTACTCTTCCGCACCGACAATGGACTGGAGATCTGCATAGGCAATGGCGTAACTTTCGGGGTTGCAAGCCAACTCGAATGTCATCTTGTAATCCTGGGCGATTACCGGTTCCCCATCGTGCCATACATTGTCTCGATCCAAATGGAAGGTGTACGTACGGTCATCATCGGATACCTCCCAGGATTCTGCGCCGTAGGGAATGTATTCTTGATTGTCGTTCCACCTTACGAGGAGTCCATAGATCTGACTTGAGGGGAAGGCCGTGGCTCCACCTCGTGCCCTGAAAATGTTCAAGACGTCTGGCGGATTTGAACGGCCCATCCGCAGTTCTGTCGGGACATCCTCAGGTTCATCGGCGGGGTCATCGGCCGGCTCATCCGCCGGATCGTCGGCCGGCTCATCCGCCGGATCATCGGTGACCTCCTCGGGGCCACAGGCAGTGGCAAAAACAAAGACCATCGATAAAGCGAGAAGAATCACCAGTAGGGATCTCAGTCTCTTGTAATTAATCAAAATCCACCCTCCTCGGAAAACCCAGTTTACAGGACAGTACTAGTACTTCAGTTGTGGTTTGAAATCTCCTTCCCGCATCCACACTGCGTCCAAGGGATTCCAGTTCTTTGACCGTTAGACCAATTATTTTGGCCCTGTTCCTCGTCTTTTGGAGGCGAAGCATCCTTCGGCTCTGCCTCGGCTCACGGGTCTTCGGGTTCATCATGTGGCATGCCGCATCCAGCTGCAACGACGGCAAAACGCATGAGTAAGTCGACTAACAACCCCGAAAGATTTCCGCCTTTCAGTGTTTCAACGAAATACTGTACCCCTCCACCTGCTTGAGACTGACCTTACACATCTTTCCAATATATACCTACTTCGTCATACATCTCTTCCAGCTCGTTGAGTCGTTCGTCTATCCCACCTCCCCTTCGGGTCAATTCCAAACCCACGGCCGCGATCAGCACGTGGATAAAGGCGACAACCGCGGTGGTCGATGGCGTGATGGAAAGGGAATCGTTACTAACTAATAGAATCCGAGAGGTGTAATTATTTATCGGGGCAATCAGGCTATCCGTCACCCCGTATAGCCTCACTCCCTTTTGTCCGGCCATCTTCATCACCGATAGGGTATGGTTGGCGTAGCGCGCCATCGAGATACCAATCATTGCGTCCTGGGGGCCCGCGAGAAGCAGTTGGTCGTAATCTTCCTCCAACCGCCCGCTCAAACTGCGAACATCCTCCCGCAA
>SLGS01000082.1 GCA_007136565.1 Clostridia bacterium
GGAGGCGCCGCGGTCGCCGCCGTCGGGGCCCTCCTTCACCTGGACTACTTCGGCCTGGTGGAGTTCGACCTGGGGATGATAGTCCAATTCTGGCCCCTGGTCCTGGTCTACATAGGCCTCTCCCTGCTGGTGGATGGAAGGGATCCCTTCCGAGGAGACGGAGCCGAGTTCATCTATCGAGGGGAGCCGCGGGAGAAGACCACCGGGGACTCTTCGACGGGACCCACGGTGCACCGGGCCCGGCGGGGAAGAAGCGAAGCCCGGTTCCGGGATCACAATTGGCTCGTGGAGCCCATGGACGTGGATTCCCTGATAGCCGATTACGAGTTCGATTTCACCCGCGCCTTCATACCCGAGGGGGACGTGCCCATCAGGATGTCCGGATTGATCGGCGACGTAAAGATACTCATCCCCCGCGATGTCGAGTTCAGCCTCCGCAGTCGCGCCCTGATCGGCGACATGCGGGTGGCGGGACAGACTCGGGACGGCTTCAATATCTCCATGGAATACCGCAGCTCCGGATACGATGAGGCCGATCGGAAGCTGACCCTGGACGTGGATTATTCCATCATAGATCTTCGGGTGGACCTGGTATGAACCGGGTGAGGAGAGCTTTCTCGTGAGTGGATTCGCCGTTAGGTCCATCGCAATATTGTCCGTCGTCTCCACGGTCGTGGTCGCGGCCATCGGTTGGTGGGCGGTGGAAAACCCGGGACTGGCCGACGGGCCCCTGGGGCCGTGGCCGATGCTCGCCCTGGTATCGTTTTGCCTGGCGGCGATGAACTTCGTCTTCTGGCGCCACGAATCGCGGCGGTTTCGCCGCGAGATAGACGGGTTGACGGCCGCCCTGGCCTCCCTAAACCGCGGGAACCTGGCGGAGCGTTTGCCGGCCGATGGGAGTGCCGAAGGTCGGCGGGCCAGGCGCGAGTTGAACTCCCTGGCCGACACCCTGCTGGCGTACGTGGAATCCCTTCAACGCTTGAGCACCTCCAACGAAGAACTGGCCGCCAGGATGCGGGCCGGTGCCGTGGCCCAGGAGAGGCAGCGACTGGCCCGGGACCTCCACGATTCGGTTAGCCAGCAACTTTTCGCCCTGGTGATGATGTCCGATGCGGCCGTGGCGGGCCTGGAGGCCGGGGAGGGGCCCGCGGAGGAGGATTTGCGCGCCATCGCCGACCTGGCCTGGAGGGCACAGACGGAGATGAGGGCCCTCATCCTCCACCTTCGCCCGGTGGAACTCGACGGTGAAGGCCTCGCGGAGGGAATACGGCGGCTGGTGGGAGAATTGCAGTCCAGGTCGGAAGTGGAATTCGGGCTGGATGTGGGCGAACTCCCGCCCATGCCCTCGGGCGTCGAAAACCAGGTATTCCGGATAGTTCAGGAGGCCCTGGCGAACGCCATGCGCCACTCGGGGGCCCGGGGGGTGAGCCTGAGCCTGCGGTTCGAGCGCGGTGAAGTATTCCTCGGTATCGCCGATGACGGTGTCGGATTCGATCCCGGGACCACCGGGGGCTTCGGTTACGGGCTCGAGATCATGCGGGAACGCTGCGAGGAGATCGGCGGGCACATGAACGTGACCTCCCGGGAGTCCCTGGGTACCCGGATAGATCTCAGGGTCCCGCTGGCCCTAGGGGAGGAGGAAAACGATGGGTGAGAAGCGGATATCGGTAATCATCGCGGACGATCACGACATGGTCCGCCGGGGTCTGAGGGCATTCCTCGGCGCCCGGGGGGACTTCGATCTGTTGGGGGAGGCGCGGGACGGCGGGGAGGCCCTGGACCTGGCCCGGGAGCACCGGCCCGACGTGGTATTGATGGACCTGGTGATGGAGGGGATCGGCGGGGTAGAGGCCACGGGTAAGATCCTGGAGTTTCACCCCGATTGCCGGGTAATCATACTCACGAGCTACTACGACGATCGGCACGTGGTGCCCGCGCTGGAGGCCGGAGCCGTGGGATATCTCCTGAAGACCTCCCGCGGCGAAGAGATCGCGGCGGCCATTCGCCGGGCCGTGGACGGGGAGTCGGTCATAGATCCCCGGGCGGCGACGGCGATGCTTTCGGGGATCCGCCACGGCGGGGGCGCCCGACACGACGAGCTCACGCCCAGGGAAATGCAGATCCTTGTCCTGATCGGCCACGGGCGGACCAACGGCGAGATCGCCGATGACCTGGGGATAGGGGTGCGTACGGTTAAGACACACGTGAGCAACCTGCTGGGCAAACTCGACCTGGCGGATCGGACCCAGGCGGCGGTCTACGCTCATAGGCAAGGCATCGTGAAGGATCGCCAGGGGGCGGATCACACGAACGGGCCCCGGGACACTTCCCATTGAAGGCTTCGCCGTCGAGGTGGCGAAATGTATCTTCCCGGGGTGTACATTACCCGGTCGACGACAACGGTTGGAGGTCAAATCATGACGAATCCCGAGGATACTAGACCGCGCACCAAGGTCCGGGGCGGCGATGGATCGGGCTTTGAGGTCGGTCCCTTCCTGGCCCGCTGGGGTACCTGGATCGCCATAGCCGTGATGTTCGGCGTGCACATGACCATGGTGCTCAGAAACATCGGGGCGGGGGTGCACGAGGTGCTCCCGGCGTACGTGGACATGGATGTCGGATCCATAGATGTGTGGATCGACACCATCCCGAGGATCTTCTTCAAGCCCGACACCATACTGCAATCATTGCGCATGTACTCCCTTTGGATCTTCTTCTTCCTATTCCTATCAGTACACGGGGCCCTGCGCGTCGGGGATAGCGTACCCCGGGGCGTGCTCACCCTGCTCAGCGCAGGACTGGCCGTGATTTTTTTGGTACTGGTGGCCACCCCGGCCGCCTGGATCCTGTTCGGTGAATCGGGGCCGCTGGCGGCGGAGCTGGTTCCCCCGATAGTACTGGGGGGTATGGCGGTCCTCCTGGAGTTTTCCACCCGCAGGCTGATGGCGGAGGATTGAATCATTCCTCTCGCCCGCGAGGTCTCGACGCCCCGGCTCCGCCGGGGCGTCTCCTGTTCCGGGGCCTTGCGCCCGGGGCCTGTACGAGCATCCGGAAATCGGGCTAAAGTAGTAAAGGAATAAAGTTAGGGGCCGGTGCCCCGGGAACGGAGTGTTGCGATTTGCCCGACGTCAGGTTTCACCGCGGAGAAGGTCTACCCCTGGAGATGCACAAGGCGCGCATCGTGCAGAAACTGGAGCTGAAGCCCATCGAAGAGCGGGCTGCCTCCATGGCCGGGGCCGGCTACAATACTTTCCTGTTGCGCAATTCCGATGTGTTCATAGACATGCTGACCGATAGCGGTACCAACGCCATGAGTGATCGCCAGCTCGCGGCCATGATGATGGCCGACGACGCCTACGCCGGGTCGGAAACCTTCTACCGACTCGACGAGACCATCCGCAGGATCTTCGGCAAGAAGTATTTCCTCCCCGCCCACCAGGGCCGAGCCTGCGAGAGCATCATCTCCCAGGTATTCGTGGGCCCGGGTTCGGTGGTACCCATGAATTACCACTTCACCACCAGCAAGGCGCACATCGTGCTAAACGGCGGTAGGATCGAGGAACTCCTGGTCGAGGAGGGGCTCGACGTCACCAGCGAGCACCCCTTCAAAGGCGACATGGACACCGCCGCCCTCTCATCGCTCATCGACGACGTCGGTGCAAAGAACATTCCCTTCGTGCGCATCGAGGCCGGGACCAACCTCATCGGGGGGCAGCCCTTCTCCCTGGCCAACCTGAGGGAGGTGCGGGGGATCTGCGACGATCGGGGGATAATGATAGTGCTGGACGCCAGCCTCCTGGCGGATAACCTCTACCTGATGAAGCGGCGCGAGGAGGCCTGCGCCGACATGAGCATCGAAGAGATAACCCGCGAAGTGTCGGATCTTTGCGACGTGGTCTACTTCTCCGCCCGCAAGCTCGGCTGTGCCCGCGGCGGGGGTATGTGCCTCGACGACGATGACGCCTACCTGCGCATGCGGGAAATGATTCCCCTTTACGAGGGCTTCTTGACGTACGGTGGCATGTCTGTCAGGGAGATGGAAGCCCTGGCGGTGGGACTCGAGGAGACCATGGACGAGGACGTCATTTCGCAGGGACCCGAGTTCACGGCTTACGCCGTCGGGCGGCTTCGCGAACGGGGCGTTCCCGTGGTATTGCCCGCGGGCGGACTCGGAGCCCACGTGGACGCCAAGGCCTTTCTCGATCACATCCCCGCCGAGCATTACCCCGCGGGCGCCCTGGCGGCGGCCTTCTTCGTCGCATCGGGGGTGCGGGGTATGGAACGCGGGACCATGTCCGAACAGCGCGACGAGGATGGCTCCGAGCATCCCGCCCACATGGAGTTGCTGCGGTTGGCCCTGCCCCGCCGCGTCTTCACGGTGTCGCAGTTAGAGTACGTTGTAGACCGGTTGGGGTGGCTCTACGAGAACCGGCACCTGGTCGAGGGATTGCGGTTCGTGGAGGAGCCCGAGATATTGCGCTTCTTCTTCGGGAAGCTGGAACCCCTCTCCGCGTGGCCCGAGCGCCTCGTCGAACAGTACACCCGGGACTTCGGGGACAGCCTCTAGATCGGATCCGGAGGCGGAGACCCCGTCCGGTTTCCCGGGCCGGCTCGACCGGAGCCCGGGATTAGACACGGGGCGATCCCCCGGTGATATTATTGTCCTTGCGATGGGTGGGCGGTTTCGCCGACTCCTCGTCGGGGAGGGGTGGCTCGTCCCGGCCCCTCCGGGTTCCATCGGGGACAATCGATACGTGGAGGTAGGCAAGTGCGCACGAGAACCGTGGTAACCGTCGGATTGCTCATCGCCGTGAGCGTTATACTGACGCGCGTCTTCGGGGTCATGATACCCGTCGGCGGCGTGCTCGGGCTCCGTATCAGCTTCGGAGAGATACCAATATACCTATCGGGAATCCTATTCGGTCCCTTCGCCGGCGCGGCGGCGGGTGCCATCGCCGACCTCATCGGCGTCGCCATGGCCGGCATGGATTTCTTCCCGGGATTCACCCTCAGCGCGGCCCTGGCCGGGCTGGTGCCGGGTCTCATGCTCCACCGTCGCAGGAGGGATATTTCCTTCGGAAGGCTCCTGGCGGCCGTGGTGGTGGCCGGCGTGGTGGTAACCCTTCTCAACACATACTGGGTCGTACTCCTTTACGGCGCGGGCGTTTTTGCCATCTTGCCGCCGAGGATCGTTTCCCGGGCGGTCATGATACCACTTCACACCGGGATCCTTTGGCTCTTGATCACCCGGGTGAGACTCGGACGCCGGTCCTAGCCGTAGCCAGGAGAAATGGATGCCGGGGGCGGAATCTCGCCCCCGGCATCTCATCTCGGTTATCCCAGGATCTTCAATAGCTCTCCGACGACGTGATCGACCAGGACTCGTCCCGCCTCGGCGGATGCGGCTTCGGTGGGAGCGAAGCTACCGGTCTCCGGGAGGGTACCCGGCTCCGGCGGGAGGGATTGATAGGGGGTCTTCCGCGGGGAAAGCTCCGCGGGCAGCAGGTCTTCTCGCACGAGGTCGGGGTGCAGGGCCATCATCACCGATGTTTCGATGAGCGCGGCGTGCTCGATGTTGGGACCCACCCAGGCTTTTCCGAAGAGGTCTCGGGGCATATCCGCGGGTACGAGATCCCACCAGTTGACCAACCTCAGGGCCGCGGTTTCTCCCCGGCCGATGCGGGCGCCCTCCCAGATGAAGGGTTCGCTCTGCATGTGCCCGTTGAGTATGAGGATCCGGGCGACTCCCTGCCGCTCCAGTTCCGCCACCAGGTCCGCCGCCACGCGTATGAGGGTGTCTCCATCCAGGTTCATAGTTCCCGGCCAGGGGTTGCTGTGGGGTGCGTAAGTATAGGTCAATGGCGGCAACATCGCCATCCGGTTCCGCGCTTCTTCCTCCAAGAGACCGGCGAGCCTGTCCGCCAGTCCCATGGGTATGTAGTAGTCCGTCCCCAGGGGCAGGTGGGGACCGTGTTGCTCCACCGAACCCGCCGGCAATATGGCGAAGTGGTTTTCCCCCAGGAACTCCTCGATCTCAGGCCAGCTCATCTCTTCCCAGCGTTTCATCCTACTCAAGGGCGACACCTCCGTGGATTGTATTCCATTCTCGGGTTCGCGGATCCCCCGGCGAACGGCGAATCGGCGGCCGCGTCGAATCCCGGCAGGGATCCCGCCACCCATTATAGTATCCTTCGAGGGTGAGGAGGTGGGGACGTGAGTTACGATTTCGACAAATCCCCCGACAGGAGAGGAACCCTCTCGAACAAGTGGGACCGGGTTGGTGAGCTCTTCGGAAACCCGGAGGCCTTGCCCATGTGGGTGGCCGACACGGATTTCGAGTGCCCCCGCCCGGTGATGGATGCCCTGCGCGGGCGCCTCGAGCACCCGGTATTCGGCTATCATTTCCCCCCGGAGTCCCTGTTGGAAGCCATAGTGGACAGGATGTGGGAGCACCACGGTTGGCGCATCGAACCCGAGTGGATCGTGCCCGGTACCGGGGTGATAACGGCGCTGGGTGCAGCGCTGGAGACCGTCAGTGACGTAGGTGACGAGATAATCCTGCAGCCACCGGTTTACTATCCCTTCTTTTCCTCGGTTGGAGACTCCGGCCGGCGGGTCGCCGAGAACCGCTTGATTCTCGAGAACGGCCGCTATCGCATGGACTTCGAGGGTTTGAAGGATCTCTGCCGGTCGAAGACGACCTTCCCCGCGCGCGAACCCCGGGTGGCCGCCCTGGTCCTTTGCAGCCCGCACAACCCCGTAGGTAGGGTTTGGAGCGCCGATGAGCTCGAGGAACTGGGCCGGATTTGCCTGGAGCGGGATATTGCGCTGGTTTCCGACGAGATCCATTGCGACTTGGTCCTCGGGGGTGCGCGCCACACCGTGGCCGCGTCGATATCCGAGGAGATGTCCGCCAATACCATAACCCTGATGTCGGCCAATAAGACGTATAACCTGCCGGGGCTCAAGAGTTCGTTCAGCATCATCCCCGACGAGGGAATGCGGCGACGATTCGCCCTGGCCTCCCGCGGCGGTGGCAGCCCCAACTCCCTGGGACTGGTGGCCCTTGAGGCGGCCCTGAGGGATGCCGACGGGTACCTGGGGGCGCTCCTGGAGTACCTGGAAGAAAACCTGGAGATCTTCCGCGAGGGCGTGGCCGATCTTACGGGCGTGCGGCTGATCGAGCCCGAGGGCACCTACCTGGTCTGGCTGGACATGAGGGACCTGGGAATGGACGATGGGGACCTGGCCAGGTTCATGGTCCACGAGGTGGGTTTAGCCCCGGACTACGGGTTCGCCTTCGGTGCCGGCGGCGAGGGTTTCCAGAGGATCAACCTGGGTTGTACCCGGGATACTGTGCGCGAGGCTGTTACGCGATTGCGAGCGGCTTTGTCCTGAGCGATCGCGGGCTCTTCCCGGCCGGTTCAATCCCCGGGATAGTCCGGTGGTCGGCGACCGAACCGCTGGGCGCCGATCACGTTTACGATGACCGCCAGGGTGAACAGCGACCACTGGGGAATAACCACGATGGTTCCATAGGTGCGCCCCAGGAATCCGCCCGCCAACAGGATGGCACCGCAGATCATGATGCCACCCCCCGACCACCGGGCGAGGCCCTCGGGATCGGAGACCTTCTTCGGATCGTAACCCGCCAGGATCTCCACTATCCGGAGATAGCGGATGGCGGCACCTAAGGCCAAGAATAGTAAGCCCATGCTCAAGTCCAGTATGTGCATTGCTCGGCTCCTTTCAAATCGTGGCTCGCCACCCGGATAAACCCCGCTGAACCCGGATGGCATCGGAGGGGCATACCTCCTCGCAGCACCGGCAACCGATGCACCGGTTTGCGTCGGCGGTCGGTGCGGCGGGGGACCGGGACTCCAGGGCGGAGGTCGGGCATATCTCGACGCAGTCGCCGCAGGTGTTGCAACGCCGGCCATCAATCCTCGGTACGGGTAGCACCAGGCGCCGGAGCAAGCCGACGAGGGTGCCCGGTGCGGGGCCGGTGGGCGCCACCGGCTCGGGCGCCGTCAGGAAGTCTCGCAAGGCCAGGTCCGCGGGATCGGCGCCGATGACTTCGATCCGGGAATCCTCCAGGACGCCAGCGCCCGCCTCGGCGGCGTACCGGAGGTGCAATACGCGCTCGGGCTCGATCCCTACCAGGCGGCAGGCCGTGGCATCCACGGCCACCGGGTCGGGGCCCAGCAGGATGAAACCGGTGCGCCGGGGTTTTCCCGCCCGCGGTCCCCGCCCCTCCATGGAGATTATCCCGTCCAGCAAAGAGAGGGGAGGCCGGAGGTAGGCCACGATATCCGCCAGCATGCGCTCGAAGGTTTCGCGCCGGTGGTAACGAAAGTGCATGGAGGCCTTGATGGTACCCGCCACGCATCCGAAAAGATTCTTGCAAACCCCGCTGAAGCGGGTCAGGCCATGGGTCTTCAAGCGGGCCAGGCTGATCACGGCGTCGGAGTCCACCACGGGTCGAGCCAGGGGTATTTCCCTGAGCACTCGTCCGCCGGGATACGGTGCCGAGACGTTCTCCGAAAAGGGGAGTAGGGGTACATCCAGGTCCCCGAGTAAGTCGAGGATTCCGCAGGCCCTGGCCGCCGCAAGGGTGGAGTGCAGGGCGGGTCCGTCCCCGGCCGATAATTCGCCATAACCCCGGGACCTGAGTACCCGGATCGTCGAGGCCACAATCTCCGCCTGCGTGCAGACCGCGGATTCGGGGGAGCTGGGCGCGAGCAGGTTTGGCTTGAGCAGCAAAGAACTATCCGTCGTGAGCGAGGCCGAAACCGGGAACGCGATTTCGGAAAGGCCCGCCGAGAGGGCATCATCGAGGATCTCGGGATCGTAATCTCCGACCTTCGCCAGGTAGACCGCGCTCTTCACGGGGATCCGCTCCTCCCTAGTAGCCATGCGCACCATGGAAAACTTTACATGCCCGAGGGTTTTTGGGCAAACTCGGGAAAAGGGGGAAAATCACCTTGTCGCATCGGTGCCACCAATATTTGCATATGAACGCGCGCGATCTCTCGCGGATGGATCGCGCGCGAACGGTATTCTTCTTGGCAGTGGGTCCCCCGGAGGTCCACGGTCCCCACCTGCCCCTCGGGACGGATTTGTCCGTGGCGGAGGCACTGCGCGACATGTACGTGGATCGATTCCTCGATGATTACCCGGACCACTCGGCGGTGGTCTTGCCGACGCTCCCCCTGGGTGCGGACGCGCTACCCCTGGAGGGTTCCCTGGATGTTTCCGCCAGGACGCTGGAGGCCGTCCTCAAATCGTGGGGGAATTCCCTCGCCGGGGTCGGTTTCTCCTACCTCGTGGTGGCGGACAATCACGGTGGTCCCAGGCATCTATTGGCCCTGGAGGCCGCCGCCGCGAAGCTGAGGCGAAGGGGTTTTCAGCTGCTCAACCCGTTTTGCGAAGAGTTTCGGATGATGATGTCCAACGACCCCTGTATGACGGCCCGGGTTCGGCTGGAGCCCGGTTCGCTCGGAGACCTGGAGGATCTTCACGCCGGCACTAACGAGACTTCACTGGTCATGGCCCTGGACGCGGCGAAATTGGACCAGGGTCACCTGGAGTTGGATAAGATCTCACCGCCTCCCCCGGGTCCGGGTGCCCGGGGTCTTTCGAGGGTATTTCGCCTGCTCGGCATGGCGGAGATATCCGACGAGGTACTCCGGCTGGGTTCCATCATGGCTTGGTCCAAAGAGGGCGGGCCCGGCTACATCGGCGCACCCGCGGAGGCATCCGTCGAGGCCGGACGAAGGATGGTGCGGTTTCGAATCGAAGTGGCAGCGGGGATGATAGAGCGGGCCCTAAGGGGGCGGTACGAGGGAGCCCGCCCGCCCCTTTGGACCCTTCGCATCCTCCGGTACCTGCCCTGAGGATCCCCCTTAGATGA
>SLGS01000142.1 GCA_007136565.1 Clostridia bacterium
AGCCAGGTGGCTCGGGGGAGCTGGCCGCTTCCGCCGAAATGGCATTTTGGTCGGCGGCGGGGAGACCCGAGATCGCCGGGGAGGGCGCAGATCCCATCGAACTGTATTGGACTGGCTCGACGAAGTTCTATCGACAGGGCGTCGAGGCGGCATCTTCTTTCCTGCGTCCCGGCGATCGGGTGTATGCCCACCTGGGACCCGGCGGGCCGGAACTGGCCGCCGTGGACGCCGTCCGATACGATGCCTGGGGTGAGGTCACCGGGATCGAGGATGCTCCCGGTACGATGCATTGGGCTGGCCTTGATGGAGCGCATTCCGCCGCCATCACCCCCAACACCAGGATAGAGTACGCGGGCCGACGCGTCTCCCCCCGCGAAGTAGACGAGGGGATGTACGTCGGCGTGGCCCTCTCCCGGGACGGCGGCGATGTACTGTACGCGGAGGTTTACGATAGGACCATGCCCGGCCTCCTCGACGTAGCCGCCCTAGACGGCGGACCGGACACCGACTGGCGGAGTAACGAGGGACCCTCGAATCCGGAGATAATCGGGATATCATCCCTGAAGGAAAGCATCGGTGTCACCGGGGCCGGGGTAACCGTGGCCATAGTAGATACGGGAGTGGATCCCCGCACGAGGAGCCTTTGGTCCAGTGGAGGTCCAAACCTCATCGATTGGAAAGATTTCAGCGGTTCGGGATCCCTTCGTCAAAGGATAGTCGGAGCTCCGGCCAGCCGGTCGGCCGAGGGCGACGTGTTCCTCGGGAACCCGGTGAACATCGAGGACAGGGATTTCGAGTTCGAAGGCAGCTCCTTCCGCGTAACCGGAAGGATGCCCGCCGACGGGCACTTGAGGGTAGGATGGCTCCATCCCGAGGCATTGGGACTGCGGTCGGGAAGCTCGCTCCTGGTGGCGGCCGGGAGATCGGAGGAGGACGGCGACTACGATCTGGTCTTCATCGATACCGACGGGGATGGATTGATCCGATCCCGAGAAATCTTCCGACCCCTGGATCGGGGTGGAAGCCCGGGGACCCTGATGCCGGAAGGAGAAGGTGGATCGGCGATCAACTTCGTCGTGGCGGAGCTCGACCGCCGGGGTGAGGGGGTCAACCTCGGTTACGACGGGAACGGGCACGGCACTCAGGTGGCCTGTTCTGTGGCCTCAACCGCGGGTGATCATCCTCCCGGCACCGCCCCGGGCGTAGATATCATGGCCCTCAAGGCCCTTTCATCCTCCGGATCCGGGACCTGGGAGGAAGTGATCCGGGCCGCCAGGTACGCCGCCGAAAACGGTGCGGACATCATCAATATCAGCGTCACCGGGGCCCAGGATCTCTCCGCCGGCGGCAGCCGCGAGTCTCGCTTGCTCCGGGAGATCGCGGAGCGCTACGGGGTATTGATCATCACGGCATCGGGGAACACAGGTCCCGGTTTGGCCACGGCCTTCACCCCGGGAGATGTGCGTTCCACTCTCATAGTGGGTGCGGCGTCGATCCCCGAGATAGTGGCCCGGGATTACGGCTACGCGCTGGAAGATCCCGGTGTTTGGGGGCATAGTTCCATAGGCCCCAGGGCCGACGGAGCCCTGGCTCCCTCGGTGCTGGGACCGGCCAGTGCCTACGTCCACACGGCGGAGCATATCGGCTCGGGAGAGCCGGTCTTCTTCGAGGGAACGAGCTGTGCCGCGGCCCACGTAACCGGATTGGCCGCCCTGATGGTCGAGGGGGCCCGCGAACGGGGCTTGGATTACGCCATGTCGGGTGTCAAACGCGCGATAGAAGTCAGTGCGCGTTCCCTCCCCGGCTACCTCGCCGTCGAGCAGGGATTCGGATTGATCGATCCGCAGGCGGCCTGGAGGACATTTTCGTCCGACCCCCGCGGGGAAACCCCCTTCCACCTCGGGGTAGATTACGCGGCCCTGGTGGAGCGTCCCTACGTGGGGGGCGATCCCGGCGGTGTGTACCTCAGGAGCATGGAACCGGGATCCCTAAACCTCACCCTCACCAACCTGTCGGGAGACCCGCAAAGGATTATTCTCGGTAAGGAGGACTTGCCCAGTGCCGTGGTACCCGACGATGAGTTGACCCTGCCGGGGGGTGGAGAAATCTCCATCCCGGCCCAGTACCTGGAGGTGCCCGAGGGGTCCATGGAGAGTGGCTTCATCGTGGCTCGTTCCGTCGATAACCCGAGCCTGCAGTCCTGGTTGCTTCACACGATAGTTAACCCGGTGCGCCTCGGGCCCGATCGGCCCGATAAGGATACCGCGGGCAGCCTGCCCCCCGGGGGCTGGAAACGATACTTCGTGGAGGTGCCCGATGGTGCCTCCGAGCTGCAGATTAACCTTGGGAATCCCGGGGGCGATACCGGCCGCATCATGGTTCAGCTCGTCGATCCCGACGGGGTATCGGCCTACACCAGCCCGTATATTGGCGCCGGCAGTCACGATCGCTCGGGTTCCGTGGATGAGGTGGTGCGGAGCATACAAAGACCGCGCCCGGGAGTCTGGGAAGTAAACGTATCCAGCTCTCCTTCGCTGTCCTTTTACGGCCTAGCGGAAAGCCTTTACGATCTTCGTATTTCCCTGGTCGCCGACCAGGGGGTTATCCTGCTCCCCGATCGCAGGGAATGGCGCTTTGCACCGGGGGAAACCCCCCAATTTAGCGACGTTAACGTAGATTTGGAAATGGGTGCCGACGTGGACCCGGGCACCCTGGATGCTTACGGCTATGGCTGGTTTCCAGACGATCGCAACGTCAGGCTGGTACCCAGGGAGTGGGTGGAGCATCGTCCCGGTGAGGCTCATTACCGGGAGATCGAAGTCGCCGACCGGACCGAGTCCCTGGTCGCGTGGGCTAAGAACTCCACGGATAACCCCGGCAGTGCAGTGGATGTCTACATTTACGCCTACGACGAATACGGGAGCGTGGTGCCCAAGTCCGAGGGAGAAGGATACGCCCAACTCGCCAGCCCTGATCCCGGGAGATACCTCGTGGTGGCTCGATCCGGGGCGGAGGAGAGATCCTCCTTCGAGTTCGGTGTGGATGCGTGGCCCGCGGACAGCGACATCAGGGTCTACCGGCTCGGCAGTTCCCACGGGAACGCGCGATTGGTCGTTCGCCTCGGGGCTCCACTGGACGTCGGCCGTTATTCCGCCGTCGTCGGCGTCCGAGACGAGGGGTCCGGTACCATGGCGGAGGCTACGATGCGGGTCGAGGTGGGGGGATCGGAGATCCTGATGACCGTCGCCTTGGGCAGGGCCGGTGAGGAGATGGTCGTGTCGGTTCGATTGCCAGACGGTAGGGTGGCCCCGGGAGCCCTGCTCCTCGAAGGCAAGATATACTCGCTGGATGCCGCCGGACGGGCCTTCCTGCCGGTGCCCGCAGGTAGCGGTCGCTCGCGGAGCGCTCGAGTTCGCTATGGATCCCCGGAGGGGGATTGGAGTACCCCCGTGGACCTCGAAATGGCAATGTTCACCCGCGAGCAGATGATGACGTGGCGAAGCGAGGTTCTACCCGGGCTCCAAGGTGGCGGCTGGACCAGCCCCCTGGCGGCTCGGAGATTGTCGGGAATATTGTCCGGAATGTGAAGCGGATCGCCGCTTTCGATGCGGCCCCGGACCCGAGGGTGGACAACTGCCCCGGGCTTTGGCATGATTGAAATCGGAGGATAGACTTTCGTCGATATCGAATCGATCGGTAGGGTTCCCTTTCCCGCCGGAGGCATCTTCCACCCGTGTTTGCCGAAGATCCTACCTAGCGAGTCCCGCCCAAGTTCTGAGCCATTGAGAGTGAAATCCCGGGGCGGACTACGGGAATAATGACCATCGTATCCATCGAGGGGAGAGTACTCTTGGACATTTATATCGATACTGCCAATATCTCGGAGATCCGCGAGGTCGCCCGATGGGGCGTTCTTTCCGGGGTCACGACGAATCCTTCACTGTTGGCCAAGGAGGGACGTGATCTCGATGACGTAATCGCCGAGATCGCCGAACTCGTGCCCGGCCCCATAAGCGCGGAGGTAATAGCCACCGAAGCCGATGGCATGTTCGAAGAGGGATTGAAGCTCGCCGAGATCGCCGAAAACGTCGTGGTAAAGATTCCCATGACTACGCAGGGATTGGAGGCCGTATCCCGGCTCAGCGATCGCGGGATTAAGTGCAACGTCACGTTGGTCTTTTCCGCCGGTCAAGCCCTCCTCGCGGCGCGCGCCGGAGCCGCTTTCGTCAGTCCCTTCATGGGGCGACTCGACGACATCGGCGTAGACAGTGCCGCCATCGTGGCCAGCATCGCCGAGATTTTCGAAAACCATGACATCGATACGCGCATCATAGCGGCCAGCATTCGCCATTCCCAGCACGTCCTGGATGCCGCCCTGGCCGGAGCCCACATAGCGACCGTTCCCCACGCCGTACTCCGCAAGATGGCCGGACATCCACTGACCGATGCGGGGCTCGAACAGTTCCTTTCGGACTGGAATGCCACTCGGGAGCGGGAAAGCTAACGCCGCGCTAATGCGCGAGCCATCATTGATTACGGGAAGGTGAGCCCTTTGGGGGAAAAGATTCTTGAAGTGGCGGATTTGGAACATTTGAAGTTACAGGAACTCTACGAGATGGCCCGGGATATGGAGATCTCCGGTTACAGCAGTCTCCGCAAGCGCGAACTCATTTTCGCGATACTGAAGGCGAGAACCGAGAGCGAGGGACACATATTCGTCGAGGGTATTCTCGACGTCATGCCCGATGGGTTCGGGTTCCTGAGGCAATTCTCTTACCTGCCGAGCGATGAGGACATATACGTTTCTCCCTCGCAGATTCGTCGCTTCGATCTCAGGACCGGGGACAAGGTCGCCGGCCAGGCCCGGGCACCCAAGGATTCGGAAAGGTATTTCGCCCTCCTGCGCATCGAGATGGTCAACGACGAGTCCCCCGAAGAGGCGAACAGGCGAGTACCCTTCCACGCATTGACCCCGGTATTCCCCGACGTAAGGTACACCCTGGAGACGGACAGCAGCGAAGTATCCACCAGGCTGATGGATCTCATCTCACCCATCGGGAGGGGGCAACGCGGACTCATCGTTTCCCCACCCAAGGCCGGTAAGACGGTGTTGCTCAAGCAGGTAGCCAACAGCATCGCCGCCAATCATCCGGACGTAAACCTCATGGTGTTGCTCATCGACGAGCGCCCCGAAGAGGTCACCGACATGGAGCGTTCCGTCAAGGGAGAAGTCCTCGCCTCAACCTTCGACAAGCTCCCCGAAAACCACGTGAAACTGGCCGAGATGGTCCTGGAACGGGCCCAAAGGCTCGTGGAACAGGGCAGGAATGTCGTCATACTCCTCGACAGCATTACCCGGTTGGCGCGCGCGCACAACCTGGTTATACCGACCAGTGGACGTACCCTATCGGGGGGACTCGACCCCACGGCACTTTACAAGCCCAAGAAGTTCTTCGGCGCCGCCCGAAATATCGAGGACGCCGGCAGCCTAACCATCCTCGCCACGGCACTGGTGGATACCGGTAGCCGCATGGATGACGTCATATACGAAGAATTCAAGGGTACGGGTAACATGGAGCTCCACCTGGACCGAAAGCTCGCCGAGCGACGCATCTTCCCCTCCATCGATCTCAAGCGGTCGGGAACCCGCAAGGAGGAATTGCTCCTGACCGAACAGGAGTTGGAGGTCATGTGGCGTTTTCGCAAGTCGACGGCCGACATGGATGCCGCGGAGCTCATGGAAGAATTCGTACGGCTCATACGCCAGACCAAGTCAAACCAGGATCTCTTGGAGATCCTGCACGCCACGTTTTAACCCCGGGTTCCCGGGGAGGCCACGGGGCCCCGGATCCCCGGAGGAAGGGCCTAGCGCCACCTCGGTCCGGATGCGGGGAGGGGGTCCCTTGTTGGCTCCCTCGCTTGTGCGTGCTATAATTCTCTACACGCCCCGAGATCGGGGCCGTGCCCAATGTCGACCGGACGCCGCTTAGGTGGCGTCTTTTGTGGGGAGGTTAAGCATTATGAAGACCGATATTCATCCCGAGTACCAAGAAGCCAAGATTCGCTGCGCATGTGGCGCCGAGTTCAACGAGAAGACGACCAAGGAAGAACTCAACGTGGAGATATGCAGCAGCTGCCACCCCTTCTATACGGGTAGGCGCCAGAGGACTTCCGCCGGTGGCCGCATCGAGCGTTTCCGTCGCAAGTACGGTATCACCTCCGACGAGGAGGATACCGAGCGCGAGTCCGAGTAGGTGCCCGCCAACGAGGGTGAGAACAGGGTGACCCGGGCCGGGGGACAGGCGGTTATCGAGGGCGTGATGATGCGCGCCGGCTGCAACATGGCCGTGGCCGTTCGCGCCCCCGATGGCGAGATCGCCCTGCACCGCGAACGGGTCGCCTCACTGGCCGACGAACGTCCCCTCCTGAAGCTACCCATAATCCGCGGCGGCCTGGCCCTGGTGGAGTCCCTGTCCCTGGGTATCAGGGCCTTGATGTTTTCCGCCAACCTCCAGGCCGAGTCGGAGGAAGAGGAGATCAGCGGTGGCGAGATGAGCCTGGCGGTCCTGGCCGGCCTGGGTTTGGCCATCGTGCTATTCGTCATCCTCCCGACGCTGGCCACCTCCGCCATGAGGAATGTCTTCGAGGGTCGGCTGGCGCTCAATCTATTCGAGGGGGCGGTGCGACTGACCCTGGTGGTAGGATACATCGCCGCCGTCGGGTACGTCCCCGACATGGCCCGGGTCTTCCAATACCACGGTGCGGAACACATGGTTATCGGTGCCTGGGAAGACTGCGGTCAACCCGAGGACGTGTCCATGAGCGTCGAGGAAGTGCGGGCGCAATCTACGGCCCACGCCCGGTGCGGGACGAGCTTCATCCTGATGGTCGCCGTCGTGAGTATATTGGTGTTTTCCCTTTTTGGATGGACTTCCATCATAGGTCGCATAGCCATCAGGCTGGCGGCCCTCCCGCTGGTAGCCGGCCTGGCCTACGAGATCATCAGGTTGGCCGCCGAGGGCAAGAGTAAACTATTCGAGTGGATGGTAATGCCCGGCATGTGGTTGCAGCGACTGACCACCCGTCCGCCCGACGCCGATCAAATCGAGGTCGCCTTGGCCGCCCTCAGGGGCTGCTTCTTAGAGGGAGATGGTGAAGAGTGAGCCTGGCAACAGAGGTAGCCGAAAGGATAGATCGGATGAGGGAGCGTTACCACGAGCTCAATGCCCTCGTCAGCGATCCAGACATAATAGCTCGCCAGGACGAGTGGCGCGGCTACCTGAAAGAACACTCGCGCATCGAGACCATTTTATCGGTGCACGATCGATTGGTGACCATCGAAGGCGACATCGAAGGAGCGCAAATGCTCCAAGAGGAGACCGACGATCCCGAGGAGTCCGAATGGCTCGCCTCCGAGATCGCCGAGATGGAGGGCCAAATCGGTGACTTGGAAGCTCGGTTGCGGCGCCTTCTGATACCCCCCGATGAAAGGGACGATAAGGACGTCATCGTCGAGATCCGGTCCGGAGCCGGGGGAGATGAAGCCTCCCTATTCGCCGCCGATCTCTTCCGCATGTATTCTCGGTACGCGGAGTTGCGAGGGTGGAAGGTGGAGGTCATGAGTCAAAGTCCCACGGATCTCGGGGGGCTTCGAGAAACCATAGTTTCCATCTCGGGCGACGACGTCTATCGCCACCTGAAGTACGAAAGCGGTGTGCATCGGGTTCAGAGGGTACCCGATACCGAGTCCGGCGGCAGGATCCACACATCGACGGCCACCGTGGTCGTTTTACCCGAGGCCGAGGAAGTGGACCTGGAAATCGATCCCTCGGACCTGGAGATCGATACCTACACTGCCAGCGGTCCCGGCGGGCAGCACGTCAACAAGACGGAATCCGCGGTTCGCATTACCCACCTACCCTCGGGGCTCGTTGTAACGTGCCAGGACGAAAAATCCCAGCACAGGAACCGGGCGCAGGCCATGAAGGTTCTCCGATCGAGGCTCTTGGACATGATGGAGAGGGAGCGGCAGGCCGAGCTATCGCGGGAGAGGAAGTCCCAGGTCGGTACCGGGGACCGAAGCGAGCGGATCAGGACGTTCAACTATCCGCAAAACCGCGTCACCGACCACAGGATCGGTTTAACGCTCCATCGCCTGGATGCCATTCTGGAGGGAGACCTCGACGAGCTCGTCGATGCCCTAAGGGATTCCGAGGAGGCTGAACTCCTGGAGAGGGTGGCCACGGGTTGATGGTTTCGGGTGTTGGGCGAACCCGCCGGGAGCTATTCGGCTGGGTCGTGGAGCAATTGTCCCAGGCGGGGATCGAAGACCCCGCACGGGAAGCGTGGCGGCTACTCACCCCGTCCCGGGGCGGGGTGCCGCCTTTTTTGATGGATCCGCTGGGTGTCCCCACGGAAACCGAGGTGAAAAACGTCTGCGAACTGGTGGCTCGGCGTCGTCGCCGGGAGCCCCTCGAGTACATACGTGGCAGCGCGGAGTTTTGGTCCAGGGAGTTCTTCGTGGACGGGAGGGTTCTCATACCCCGACCCGAGACGGAATTGCTCGTGGAGAGGGTCCTGTATGCGCTCCCGACGCTTCCGCGGGGTTCTTTGGTCGACGTCGGAACGGGAAGCGGTGTGTTGGCGGTTACCCTGGCCGCCGAAACGCGGGATCGGCCGGTGTTCGCCGTCGATATCTCCCCGGATGCATTGGATGTGGCCGAAAAGAACGCTCGATGGCATGACGTCGAGGACAGGATAACCTTCCTCGTCGGAGACTTGTTGGAGCCCTTGCCGGCAGGCCTCCCGGTGGCTGCGGTGATTTCCAACCCGCCTTACGTCAGCCAGCCGGACATGGCGGTACTGCAGCCCGAGGTCGGTGCCTGGGAGCCCTCCGACGCCCTGGCGGCCGGGAGTGACGGCCTCGCTCTTTACCGCAGGTTGACGCCGATGGCCCGGGATGTACTCCTTCCCGGTGGGCTCTTGGCCGTGGAGGTCGGCTGGAGCCAAGCGCAAGCCGTGGCCGATATGTTGCAGCGCTGCGGATTCGAAGATACCGTTACCCATAATGACCTGTCCGGGATAGCCCGCGTGGTAACGGGATGCAAGCCCAAGGAGGGAACGCGTTGAGAACCGAAATTCTTCCCTGGCATGACGCCGGACCCGATGAGCGGGAAGAGACCATACGGCGCGCGGCGGAGTTGATCGCCTCGGGCGAACTGGTCGCCTATCCGACCGAGACCGTCTACGGCCTGGCGGCGGCGGGGATGGACGGAGCCGCCGTGGATCGCGTGTTCGAGGCCAAGGGCAGACCGGCCTCTCGGCCGCTATTGTTGGCGGTGGAAGATTTGGATGTCGCCACGGACCTCGTGGTAGAAATACCCCGGGACGCCCGTCGGCTCGCGGCTCGCTATTGGCCGGGGCCCCTGTCCATGGTTATGGTGGCCGCTCCGGGGGTGCCGATGGGTGTAACGGCGGGTACCGGATCCGTCGGCCTCCGTTGTCCCGCGCATCCCGCCGCCCGGGCGCTGGTGCGAGCGGCAGGTCCCATAACTTCTCCCAGCGCCAACATCAGTGGTCGCCCGTCTCCCACCACCGGCGAAGAAGTGGTCGCCGACCTCGATGGGCGAATCGCGGCCGTCATAGACGGCGGGCCGACCGCCGGTGCGACCCCCTCCACGGTGGTCGATCTTCGGGAAGGGATCTCCATCCTGCGGGAGGGGGCAGTACCCGCCTCGGAAATACTGGAGTTCCTCGCGGAACCCGAACTCGACTCCGGGGACCGAGGGAGCGTGCTGTTCGTTTGTACCGGTAACACGTGCAGAAGCCCCGTGGCCGAAGCGGTATTTCGCGATGCCCTGGCGGCGAGGGGCTTG
>SLGS01000207.1 GCA_007136565.1 Clostridia bacterium
CCAACCGTGCCACCAAGTATAATCCATAGAGGTTGAGCATGGGCTTCTTGGGAAGTCCGGCGATGGTCGCGGGTGCACAAGGATCCAAGCCTATGATCGCACGAACCTCGCCCGGGTATTTCTGGGCTCAGTATATGGCCTCTAGGCCGGACATCGAATGGGGAACAAGTACGTAAGGCCCGTCCTCGCCCGCCGCTTCAAGGGCCATCCGGCTTTCCTCCGTCAAAGTATCGATGTCCCTGGGTCTATTGGAGCCGTCGCTCCAACCGTACCCGGGTCTCTCGATTACCGCGATCCGATGATCACGTGCCAGTCTAGCCCACAGGGGTTTGAAATCCAGGCTCGGAACACTCGTACCGTGACCGGAGAGGAGGACGAGTGTGGTGTCGCCATCCCCCGCCGCATAGACGTGCATCTTCACGCCGTGGACTTTCACGATCCTGCCCGGAGGCAGGAACTCCCTGGATTCCCTCGCCAGCCGCGTTCGGTGAAACGCCAACAGTGCAATGAGTATTACCGCGCCAACCGCAAGGGCAACGTATGAAACCAGCGCTACTATATGCAGAACGACATCCCCCTGCCCTCTCTCGATCGGGAACGGACAAAGTAAATCGCAACTGCTCCGACGCCATGGCGTTCGGATGCGACGAGAACGATACTTGCGCGATGGAGCCCTATGGACGCATATGTTCGATCTGCTCCCTGAGCTCTTCCACCTCCTTTTTCAGAGCACCCAACTGAGCCAAAGCTGATATGGCAAATACGAAAGCGATTGGTGCCAACAAACCCACGTATTCCAAGGTTACACCTCCCCCACTCGGGATCATTGCACATCATCCAGGCGATCCGAGAGAATTGGCATCCCCGCGGCGCGAGCCCGCAGGCAGCCGACCGGACGGGTACTGGCTGTTGAACTGACCCTATCGATACCGCGCAATCGGCGGTAATCCGCGTCATTACGAGTATATTCTTCGCTCATGCCGTTTTCCATGTCAACAACAATTCCGCCCTACTTTCGCCCATTTCGCGGCCCCGTTCCAGGAGACAACCCGCGAGATGGAGGGAGAGTGCGAAATAACAATAGCCGTTGGACATTCCAGCCGAGGAAATGGAATGCCGTATCCGACGCACGACAAAGGTTCCGGAAAGTCGCCGCATCCTCCCGGGACCTTTGCAATACATCGCGTCAATTGATTCCACAAGTGTCGGAACTAAGGTGCCGTCCACCTTTCTTGGAGCACGACGATTCCATACCCGCGGTCCGGCGAGTCCGGGGTGAGGTCGCTCTCCTCGCTACTCAGCCAGTAAACTTCAACAACGCCGTCGGCGGTTGTGACAACGAACTCCTCGCGTTCCGCAAACGTAAACTGAGGATCGATATCGAATCCGAGATCTTCAAAGGCACCGACGAAGAACTCCATGATGTCGTTACCGGATCCCGTCGTTTGGTAGAGCCATTGCCAACGCCCATCGAAACTTGGCAAATCATTCGTTAGTACCGCATCAGGGTAGACGGGCAGGCCCTCGGGAACCGGCTCACTCGGCACGAACCCGGACGAATCGGATTCTCCGCCCGTTTCGTCAGAAACATTGCCTTGATCTTCGCTTTCTGAGGGTTCAGCATCAGGTGCCGGAGTCTCGTCATCCCCCGTATCGGGTGAGCAAGCACCTACCGCGAGAACAAATAGAACTATAATAATAGGTAAGACGATTTTCTTTAGCACGATTGTCTATCCTTTCCGATCCAGTCTACCCGGGGGTGCGAATTGCCCTTCTCCACAGCCGGATTCGGGCATATTCACTTGTCGTTACGCAGGCTCATACACCCGGGGACTTTATCCGTCATGTTCGGTTGGATTCCCTGGCATTGGGCGAAGACTGTCAGTGAACACCGATTATCCTGAACCAAGGGACACATAACTCGAAAAAACCGACTATGCCCTCGATGCCATGGGCATAGTCTCCGCCCGGCTGGTCGGGGATCACCTAATACCGGGGCGTACCCGGGTTCATCGAATCATTCGCTACTCACCAGAAAGTGCAAACATCTCCTCGTCAAGGCGAACACGTGTCGAACCATCTCCGTCTCTCGGTGGACTCGGGTCACATCTACCTTTACACCGGGAGATGTCCCCCTCCCTGCCCTTCGGCATCCGGGAACCTATCCCCGGCTGCCGAAGGGCACACAAGTAAAGACGGAACTCAGAGTGAACGATGTAGGGCCGAATTCCCGCTCTTTTTCCACTTCAGCGGCTAATAGTGGATCCACTTACCTTAAGAACACTCGCCAAATGTGTGTCGAAATTCGAAAGGACTTCCCGGGACCCTGACGAATGCCATAGATGATAATCCATGCATGAAGAACGATTCGTGACTGGAGAGCCGAACCAATAGTCGTAACAAGATGGTGATCAATTCATGGAGCCAAACGCAGGGGATCACCATCCTTGTAACCTTTGCAGGCGTTCCTTCATATAGCCCGCGGCCTCGGCCACATGGGAAACTGTGGTCTCAGAAAGGAGCATCAGTTGAAAGATAAGACCAAGAGATTTCTCGTTCTCACCTTAATCACCATTCTTTTCGTAACTGCAGGCTTCATGAACCCCGCTCACGCAGCCACATCCACGGATTTAGAATGTCGGGCACTTATGGGTATCGCGAGTTCTCCACTCTTCGATACCGATTACTACAAAACAACAGTGCCTACCCGCCTACAAGCAGCACTCGTCTTGCTAAACCTGTTGGGAATCGCTGATGAAGCCCTGGCCTTCTCCGGCGATGTCCGTTTCGATGATGCAGATTCCTTCTGCGGTGAAGTACAGAGTGTCCTAGCCTACCTAAAGGCGAACCCACACCTGGGATGGGTGGGTACAGGTGGTGGAAAATTTGATCCAACGGGGGACATCACTACCCAGGCCTACTACAAGATAATGCTGCATTTGCTAGGATATCGGTACGGTGTGGACTTCACCTGGAACGATATCATGGCCTTTTCAGATACCCACGGCCTATACAGGGTCACCGATGACATACATCCCACCTTCAAGGATCTTGAGAAGATCACCGTAATTGGGATGATGCTCGCTAAAGAGGGCGCCCACCGAGTGACGGCAGATGAGGCTGTTGCCCGACTCGCAGCGGAAGAGGTCATAGCCTTGGACCTGCGATCTCTACCAGTTAGAAACCAAGGCTACCTCATCGACTCGGTCCATGTGCCCCTGGCCAATATCCGCAGCGAGAAGGATGACCTGCAGGGAGAGGTCTCATACTTAGTTTACTGCGATCAGGATGTAGATGCGGCCTATGCGACTAGCCTCCTCCGAAACGTTGGATTGGATGCATACGTTATCGCGGGTGGTTTCAAGTCTCTAAGAGAAGCCGGCGCGCCGATCAGGGAAGCAGAAGATATCGAGTCCATACTTTATGGCTGGGTCTCTGCGGGGGAGCCCGTTGCGGGTGCAAAGTTGACCATTCACGATCGCAACGGAAATACCGTTTACCAAGGTGACACTGCCGTCTCCACGGAAACAGGGGCCTTCCGCATTGCCGTCAAGAATCTCCCCCTGGAGTTCCGCATCGTCTCCCAGGGAGGTCGCCACATGGGTGAGGCATTCGAGTCCACACTGATGGCTGATTACGCGAATGTGGATTCTGGGAATGAGTCAATCTATATTAACGCTGCAACCACGATGGTGAGCAAATATCTCGATGCAAACCCCGGGGCGACCTTCGATGAAGCCGTCACAAGCGTCAAGGATATCCTGGATCTACCAGAGTGGATCAACATCGGCACTGGCCTACGCCAATCGAGCGAGTACTTCAATTACTACACGTTCTTAAGCGAAGCCTCTACATACGGTGGGATTGACGGATACGTTGATTACATCCTAGCAACGGGTGAGCCGCATCCCTTCAAAAGTGACATGCCTATGCTCCAGTCCCCAGCCGGAACGGTTGCAACAGCCCTCGCCAAAGGTGCCGCAACGCACCTGGGCGGCGAACTCATGGGTTGGGGTCTAAGCAAAGCCGGGATCGATTTCGGAAATGAAGATCTCACAGCCGAACAGCTGGAACGCATCGAAGAAGGCATGCTGCAGATGCAAAATGAGATGAAGGTAATCTCGGCCAAGTTGGATAATATCATTGCTCAACTTAATGCGTTGGAACAGCAGTTGGATGCCATCAGGCGTCAAGCCCTGGAGTCGGAGTACAATCAAAGGGCAGATAGGCTGAATACTCTGCAAAGCCATGTTGCCGGTATACAGCGGGATCTCGCCGCTTTTGTGAATAATCCGACAGAGACAAAACGACAGAGCCTCATGGAAAGCATCCGGGAGAAGATAATTTACGAGGACCTATCCGTGCACAGTCTCCTAGCGGGCGGTTCAGGAGCGAAGGGCTTACTCCAATTGTATAGCGAAGTAATCTACAGCAACCGATTCATAAGCCTTGATGATTATCGGCTCATCAAGATGCATTTTGAGCAAGTCCACCGTTTACAGGAGTCTCTACTATTGCTGCAGGTGGAGTATTACCACGCCATGGAATATGATTCCCAGTTCATCATCGATCTCATCGAATCTCATAACGGCCGCATCACTACCCAGACGGGGATCCCGAAAGCTCCCATCCCCGCAAATGTCGTCATCGATACGAACTCGCACGTTATGTATTATGTAGAGCATCCCGTCACCCGGTCAGATGATGGTGCCTTCGCGACTTTGCCCCACTACCTGATGCCCTTGCGGATCTACTTCGAGATGCCCGAATTTGAGCATCGCTGGGAAATCGCTGACAGGTGGAACGAAGAGGCTAAGCTGGGTTTCCGCGATTGGCAGTTCTTATGTATGATTCCCAAGGGTCCCGGGGGAGTAGGGGAATTCCTGGATGGTCTCAAGTCGGATTCTTCGGAAAATGTCATGGACTACCTGGAAGGTCGTGGATGGCCCCCCATGCTGGATGCAATGGTAATCGACTTCTTCGATATATCTAGCTCGCGTATTCACACGGGGCGGGACTCGGACTTGAGTTTCAATGAAGTGACAACTGCAGCCGTCGACTGGCGGGGCTATCGAGATCACGTTCTCCTGCGGTTGATGGGATCCGACGAGCCCGCGATTTACTACTTCACGCAATAGGTAGCTCCCACTGTACCGCCGGCTGTTGTTGCGACAGCCGGCGGTACCAACGTACCAATAGGTTCTGTCAACGGACCCTACCTTAACTAACTCCGTGATCCTCACGGGAGTGACCAGAACGTTGAATTGATTGTTACGGGGTGGTTCGGTCTCTATTTTGAAAGATACGTTTACAGAGAGGTTAGAAGGACGTTTTGTCCTTGACAGCGGTTATTCTATTACGTCCTCCATCTTTGGCACAATAAAGCGCTTGGTCTGCCAGTGCCACTACTTGTTTCGGTGAAACTAAATTGGCGGCGGGAGGCCAAAAACCCGAGTGCCAACCGTAACATTTCCGACAGTGTCGGATGCGGAATGAGGGATCGTCAGCTCTTCGACGCCTTTTCGGATTCCTTCCGCCCAGGTTTCCGCACCAGGGGATCCTGTTTCCGGAATGATTATTCCAAACTCTTCTCCACCATATCGTGCAATAATGCTAGGTGATCGTATATTGCCGTCATGAGCACCCATGCAATGTGTTGCAAAGGATCATCCCCGGCTAAGTGCCGAGGGCCTACACCCCACAATTCGAACTTACGGTACGCTTTGTACCATTTCGATAAGATCTTCGTACTCGGATAGCCCAGTTGGCCAACCCCATCCGTCGCACTCCGGTCGTTCCCGAAAAAAATCGATATCTTTCATGCGCTCTTCTCCTGAGTGCACGCGGACATCATCTCCCCCTTAGATGGGAGTCCCGGATTCCGTCCGCACCCCCTCTTAGGCAATCTTATCCCGGCGCCAATACGAGCGATACAACACACTCCACATGCTCAGTTTGAGGAAACATGTCCACCGGCACCACCGAATCAATTCTGTAGCCGAACTCCATCAGTTGGCGCGCATCGACGGCGAAAGATTCGGGATTGCAAGAAACATAAACAATCTTCCTCGCTCCAGTGCGACCGATCTTGCGCATAACCTTTCCCCCGGCTCCGGACCTAGGGGGATCCAACACAACCCTTCCCGGAACACCCCAGAGATCTTGCGCAAGTGGGAGTCCCCTCCTGGCGTCCGACTCTAGGAAGTGGGCATTGGAAAGACCGTTGCGCCTCGCATTTTCCCTGGCAGACTCTACGGCCATAGTTACTATCTCGATGCCAACCACAGGATCGGGGGCGAAATCGCGCGCCAGGGGCAAAGAAAACGTACCGACCCCGCTGAATACATCGAAAAAGGCTCCCCCTCCCGCCGGATCCCACGAGAAGTCCCGGACCAACTCGATCAGCTTCTCCGCACCCCGGAGATTGATTTGGAAGAATGTGTCGACACCTATTTTGAAATCGAAACCAGCCAGCCGGTCCATGATCTCCGGGGAACCCGATAGTTTCTCTGTCCTGCCTTCATCGGTCCTCGCGGCATCCGCTTTCGCGGGATTTACGATCCAAAGAAGCCCCCTCACCGGTAAACCATCCAGGTAGTTGCCCAAATCTCCCAGGGCGCGCTCCTCGACGTCGTCGAGTTCTTCCCGGGAAGTGAAAAGGCTAACCAGGAGATCTCCATCGGCAGAGCTGCGAACACTTAGATGTCTGAGAAGACCTCGATGAGCTCTCTTGTCGTAACCGGAAAGCCCCCACTCCCGGGACCAAACGGAAACCCTCTGAAGGACTGTCTCCATATCCTCGGAGGGCAAAAGGCATCGCTGAAGGGGTATGATGCTCCTGAAGTCGCCCCGGCGATGAAGGCCAAGCGATCCGTCGGGGCCGAAGGTAAACTCCATCTTATTCCGATAGCGTAAAGGAGGGCCCGGGGCCAGCGGATCCTCAACCACGACACCGGAGAACTCTGCTCCCCCAAGCGCATTTCGGACGGCCTTCGCCTTCATCCGCAGTTGCTCCTCGTAGGGCATATCTTGATAACTACACCCACCACAATCTCCGAAGTGGGGACAGATTTCCCACGCTACAGACATTACAGCACCTCCTAGTGAGATTGCCCCGGTTTGGTGGACACTCGCTTGGCAGTGTGCACGATCATCTGCTGTCCATCAAAGCGGGTAAATCCCAACTGAGTTCGACGCACAAGCGAGGTCGTCACATCTAGGGCATTCGCCACATTATCGTCGGGGTTTTCGGCACACCTGATCCGCTGCATCTTGTTTTCGGAACGGGTCTCATCCGACTCTGCTGATATATTCATCCTCTGGCTGTTGGCCAATGGTTATGTGACCCTCGATGCCACCTCCGGTGATATCCAGTCCCTCGGAGGACGCCCCCGGGTTCCATTGTTGGTCCCGTCAATCAAGGTAGTCAACGTCATCGCGGTGCCAAACTGCCGGATACACCACGGAAATCGTAGGCGCGGCGGCCCGTGGAGAGCGCCCAGCGTATCATTTCCCACTGCACAGCGCAATTCGCCATGTATCGGCGGTTTTTCGTGGAGGAAACCCCATAGAGGTACCACACCGTTCCCCAGGGTTACATCGCAATCGTACCCGAGAGGACCTGATCGTCAATCTCGGTCAAGAGCAATCGCCCGAGTTTGGTGGACACTGCCGTATTGGTGTGCTGCCTGCCTTCCTGGGGTTTGCGGTACCCACTGTTCTTCACACTCCCGAGGCTCAGATACCCGAGCACAGAGTGCCTTCTAAGGCGATTGTAGAATCCCTCGATGTGATCGAGGATATCCAGGGAGAGTTCGTTTCTATCCTTGCAACTGTTTCGCTTCAAAAGCCCCGTCTCTAAGGTGGCCATAAGGCCTTCTGCCATGAAGCCGTCGCAGCCACCCTCCAGTGAACCCATGGAGCCGAGCAATCCCAGCGACTCCAAACGGCTGCCGAAGGTCATCGGAGTATACTGGCAATCTTGATCCGAATGGTGGATCGTCACCTCGTGAGGGCGAGGGTTCGGGGTCGCTACGCCTAGAGTCTCCAACGCCAAGGTCGACGCAGCCCGAGGATCCATAGACCAGTCCACAAGCGACGGTAGTAGACATCCATGATCATCTCCGGGTACAGAGCCGATGGTCACTGGCACCATGCTGCGAGACATCGGCTACCCCAGGCGGACCGGCCGGCCGCCGAAAGATGCCGGCCCAAAAATCCCGGTGAAACCCGCCCGGGATGCCCGCGGGCTACACCGGACTCCCTCCACCGGCTGATGCCGCAAGATACTCCCTGCGAAAGGCACAGATCACTCTTTGTCCGCGGTGAACCCTATGCATCCAGGCTTCTCTTGTTGAATGTGAACTATAGTCTTCGTTAACTTCCGGTCGTCTTTCTCCCGTTTCAATATCCCGCGTCGTCGCCATGGGTATTGACCGATGATGGGCACATGCAGCAGCCTGCACGGGACCAAGACACCGTGATCAACCTTCGTTCGACCTGTTGATCTATAGGCCAATTCTGGCTCGGATCCGTGTCCCCGGCGCTTAAGGAAGCGATTCTTTCCGGGATTCGCCCCTCCTCAAGAAGCACCGCATTCTCGCAGCGTAAACGGTTCAACTACACCCCCCACCATTAACCACCCTTGTTCACCGCTGTTGACTTCGTGCTGGCTTACCCAACTGCAAAGAGTCTACTCCGCAACACCCAGAACGTTCGACGCCTCCTTGAACCAACTACCGCACTCCTTCACCAGACGAACTTCCTCCCGAAGAAGCTGCGAAAGACAAGGCTGAATCCTCGGTATACGGATGCCCTCCCCCTAGCGAATACAAAGCGGCAATTCGCTGCCCAGCGAAGCGGGCCAGGTTCATCGAGACAGCATACCCGCGGCGGCAAACTAGCCCCACTGCCAAATCATACAGGCTCCCTCAGCGCAGCGGGAGCGTCCAGGACCTTTCCGGTGATATGTTCGGGCGAGATCTTCATGACGACCACTTGATCCATGTCATCTTCGGTGATCGCCGATCTATCGGGTCGCCTCGAATGCTTGTCCACCAGGGCCTCGAGGGCATTGATGGCCTCCGCGGGATCTACCACGGCCGTGGCTTCACCGAAAACCATGACACTTCTGAAATAGGTACCCATGGAACAAGGAACCTTATCATCCCGTATACCGTAAAAGACGTCCACCTCGAGGCAGACCGACGGATTCTCTTGAAGGGCCCGGATCTTCCGTCCCTCCGGTGCGCTGTGAAAATATATCTGGTCATCCATCAGTACGAAATGTAGGGGAACCACGTACGGTTCACCGTCGGCGATCATACCCATTCTCGCCACCGCCGCCGTCTCCAAGAACTCAAGAGACTCCTCTCGCTCCATGCTTCGATCGGATCTTCGCAAGTTCCTCACCCTCCCCCGCGTTCATCCCTCACACACACTCCCATGCGACGGGCAATCTCCGAAACACCCAAGACTTGTACCAGTCCGCCCGACAGTCCCGTAAGGCGCACCTGCCTCGTCGGGGTAACATCCACCGATGCCTCCGCGGCCAAGGCTACTCCGTAACCCCTATCGCCGGCCCCGCGAGTCGTACCCTCCACTGCCCCGTCGTAAGAAATCCCGGCGAGTATCACCTCGCGGACACCGCAGCTTTGCAAGAAGAAGTCCAGTCCGGTCCCGTTAAATGCCCCGGCGGCCGATCTCCAAAGAACAGCTTCG
>SLGS01000186.1 GCA_007136565.1 Clostridia bacterium
CGCCTTTTCCATCACCGGAGTCGGGGGCGTAACGTGGGTATCATCATAGTCCCTGAGGAAAAACAGTGATATGCAGATCCCGATCAAACCGATGGCCGCGGCGGCCCTAAATGCGTTGGAGTATCCAAAATTGTCGAGAAAGACGCCTCCGATGGTCGAACCGATGGCCATGGAGAAACTCTGCCAGGTACCCTCCAATCCCATGATCCGCCCCATCCCGTATTGTCGTCCGCGATCGACGGCGATGGACGTGGCCGCGGGGACGGAGATGCCCGTGCTCAAGCCCAGGAGTAAGGCCAACATCAGGAGGTGTGCCAGGCTATTGGTCAGTGGCACCAGGAAGAATGCCGTCGGAGCCAGGATGAACCCGCCGATGGCCAACCATTTCCTGTTGTGGCGATCGGCGACACGACCGAAACCGGGTTGGAGTAACGACGATACCAGGGGCCTGACGGCAACTATCAACCCCACTTGCCCCGAGGTCAGCCCAACCACCGTTTGAGCGAAAAGCGGCAGGAGTGCGGAGAAGATCCCTCTCCCCATGGCCACCGAACTGCGGATGGACAGTATGCCGCGCACGGTGTTGTTTCTCATTATCTCCAGGTAGCGATCCTTCTCTGACCTCTTGAGGCCACCTTCGATCGGTGCGGGACCCTGCTCGGGGACGAAGAGGTTCACCAATATCGCCGCGGTGGCGGAAAGCACCGCCATGGCGACAAACGGAGCCACCATACCGAATAGATCGGCCAGTACTCCACCGATGAGGGGACCGGCCGCAAAGCCCGCGAAAAACCCGGCGTTAATCCTACCCATGATTCGACCTTCGTGCTTGGCGGGGCTGATCTGTCCCGCGTAGGCCCTGGCCACCGGGGCGATCATGGCCGAAAGCAAGCCTTGCCCAACGCGCAAGAACAAAAGATGAATTGGAGTGCTCGCGAGGATGAACCCTATCCCGACTAGGAAATATCCACCCATGCCGATTTGCAGGAACTTCTTCTTACCCCGTCGGTCGGCGAGGGATCCGAAGCTCAGCATACTGGCGCCGCGGACGAACGGGTTTGCCCCGAAGATCAACCCGATTAACAGGCCGCTGGCCCCCATGGCTTCCGAATAGATGGGTAGGAGGGGGATGATGAGGCCGACGCCGACGTTGACGCTGAACATCGCCATCACCAGTGCCCAAAGTCCCTTGGTCTGGGCCGGAGTCAGTCCTCCGTCTTTCGAATGTTCGGTTTCGAAACCAGGATCTCTATCCACTGCTCAAGCCCGCCCCCGGGATCAGCTGGCCAAAAAAGGTGAAATACTTCGTCGATCGAAGTAACTTCATCCTCCCTTCTCCGCTCGAGGGAAGAATCCTCCGGATACCGATTACGAGAAGAGGGGAGACATCAGGCGCGTCAGCAGTCCTCCCAAGAATATCGCCATCGAGGTGGTAATGAGCAGTATCGCGAGGGCGATCTTCGGTCGAAACTCCCGCGCCAATATCGATAGCATAGCGATGCAGGGGACGTAGAACAACCCCACCACAGCCCCGGTGAAAAGCTGCAGGGAGGTCAGATCCATATCCAACAGCGGGAGAACGGTAAGCTCCCTTCGGAATATCCCGAGGAGCAAGGGCACGGCGGCTTCCTGCGGCAGGTTCAACCATCCCGTCACCACGGGCTCCACCACGCCGCCGAAGAGCTCCACGGCCCCGGTTTCGTACACGAGCGACGCGAACCCGACGCCCAACATCACGGGTAGCACCCCATCACCCAGGTAGTGTTTGATCCGCATCCAGACCTTGGACCCGATCACCGCCGGACTCGGAGGTAGTAGGTCGGGGATCTCCATCACCAGTCCCGATCTCTCTCCGGGTAGGATTCGCGAGAGTAGGACCCCCGCGATAACTAGGGCGAAAAGCGATATGGAGAATACCGCGAGAAGTATCCAGTAAGACGTTGCCGCCAGAAGCGAGATGAAGGCCCCGGTTTGGGCGATGCAGGGAACGGCGAAACACACCATCCCCGCCACGGTCAGCCTTTCCCGGCGGGTCTCGAGGGTTCTAGTGGCCATGATGGCGGGGATTCCGCAACCATAACCCAACAAAAGGGGCATTATTCCCGCCCCCGAGAGCCCGAGTCTGTACATGACACCGTCGAGGAGGGCGGCCAACCGGGGGAAATACCCGCTGTCCTCCAACAGGGAAAGCACGAGGTAGAAAGAGGCGACGTAGGGGAGAACCAACGTAAACGGCCATTCGATGCCCTTGGTCATTAGTCCGTACTCACCGATGACGATTGCCCGGAGTAACCCCGGGGGGATGAGGGATTCGATTCCCCGGGCGAGGATCGGTATCAACCCATCCCTGATCAGGGGGAGTAGTACCACCTGCCGCAGCCCCATACCTAACCCGACGATGAGGCCCAACGACAAAGCGACGGCACCCAGGGCGATGGGAATGCCGGGCCAGGGGCTGGTCAGTTTTTCATCCCAGTTTCGCTCCGATGGGGAACCCGGATCATTGCTCCGGGTTTCGACGGCGATGGCGGCCAGTTCTTCCGCGAGTTCCCATGTTGGCTCCGCGGGTTCCCGGACCGGCTCATGGTTCCCGTCGAGGGCGTCTGCTATCAAGTTCCGGACGAGGTCTATACCCCGCCCTTTGGCCCCCGAAGCGGCCACGACGGGAACGGACATGACGCCCGCCAGGGCCTGCTGGTGGACGATCTTGCCCCCGGCCTCCGCCAGGTCCACCCTGTTGATCACCAGGGCAACCCGGTAACCCCGGCGCATGACCTCCAACGCGAGATGCAGTCCGGATTCGGGTCGAAGGGCATCCACGACACTCAGAACGAGGTCGGGTTCATCCTCCAGCAAACGAGTCGTGACCCGCTCGGCTTCATTCCCCGTGTCCAAGGAGTAGGTGCCCGGGGCATCCACCATGGTGACGGTGAGCCCGTCTCGAAGGTGTAAGGCACCCTCCGAGAATTCCACTGTGGTACCGGGATAATTGGAAACCCCCGCGGTCAAACCAGTCAGGCGGTTAAACAGGACGCTCTTGCCCACGTTCGGAGGACCCACCATGAGCACCCGCGGGGGTGCGATGGAATTCAATTCGAATCACCGGTTGCCACCCTGATGCGAGCGGCGACCTCATTCCCCAAGGCGATCTTGCGCCCCGCCACCTCGATCACCATGGCTCCGCCAAAGGGCATGCGGGCGCATACGCGGACTTCTTTCCCTCCCCGCAATCCCAGGGGCTCCAGATGGGGGTGGCAGTGTTCACCCTCGACGATCCTCACGAGACCATCGGTGGGGACGGAACTGAGGGTGCTTTCCGATTCCCCGCCCGCGCGAAAGAGCACCGTACTCTTGAAGGCGTCAAAGGGCTTCCTACACTCGCAATTTATTTCGAAGTCCCCCGGATATGCCAGTTTACCGAGACCACCGGGGATCCGACCTATCACGGGCGCTCTGGAAGGCAGGTTGCGCAGGCAGTTTTCGAAGATCTCTTTCCTGGGTACGGCGTGGAACGAAACCCAGACCCCGTCGAAACCCGCGGTGTCTATCTCCGTACCATCGCCGTGACGTATCTCGATGCGGCGAGATAACCCGCGATCCTCCACTATCCTCCTCGCGCGCTCGACGGCGGCCGCGTCATTATCGATGCCGACGACTCGGTGCCCCAATCCCGCCAGGATCATCGCGGTGAAAGGATACCTGCCACAACCCACGTGGAGAATCCTGCTGTTGGGTGCAAGACCCGCCATCCGGACCTCCCCTTCCACCAGTCGGCGGTAGAACAACCTATCGTAAAGCGCCGCCAGCGTCGGGTGCCCGGCGCAGGCCCGTTCGAAGCCGACGACTACCCTGGTGAGCATGCCCCCCAGCGTCCCCTGATTTTTGACTCCAGCTACCGATGTATTCACGGGCATCTCCTCCCGAATCACGGATCTATCAATATCGAACGATCGAGGGCTCCCAAGTCGTGCGGCACCTCCCCGCAGATCTTAAGGTCTCCCGGGAGGTCATCGTACATATCCCGACACCAGGGAGCGGAATCCCGGACCAGGATGCGACCACCTGATTTGGCGGAATTCCGGAGAGCATCTATAACCGCTGCCTTGGGTCTAACCTGGAGGGCGACGAAAGCTACGTCGTAGTCGGGCATCCTATCCCGGATGGGGTCTCCCCATCGGACATCGATCCTATCCTCGAGGCCGGCGCGCAAGACCGCGTTCCTCGCCGCCTCGACGGCATCCTCATCTCGATCCAATGCAATTACCCGGAATCCTCGACGTGCCAGCATGATCGCCGTGAACGGAGCCGGACCGCAACCCACATTGAGGACTATATCGGATCCTTTCAACCCGGCCAGATCGATCTCCGAGCTCAAGACCTTGCGATAGGGTAAGGAGTACAACCCGAGGGCTAACGGACTGCGTCCGAGCCACCACTCGGCCGATGCGGTCATCCTGGGAATGATTCCGATCTCTGCGGGCATATCACACGACCAATCCGATATTGATAGCCATTATCATTATTGATATTGTCGTATACCCTACCTCCATTGTCAAGAATAGGGGACAAGGATATCTATATTAATGCAGGACGGAGAATCAGCCGTGCTGGGAGAGCATCATGGACTCGAAAGCGTCCACGACGTAGGGATCGAACTGGCTGCCGGCGCAACGGCGCAATTCCCGCATGGATTCCTCGTGGGAGATGGCCGAGCGGTAGGGGCGTCCGGAAGTCATTACATCGTATGCATCTACGACGGCGAGGATCCTGGCCGTAAGAGGAATCTCTTCACCCCGAAGTCCCCTGGGATAGCCATCTCCGTTCCACCATTCGTGGTGGGAAAGTATGGCTTCGGCGATGGGGGCCAGGTCGGGAACGGATCGCACGATGCGGTAACCCACCTCGGGATGGCGCTCCACACTCTGCCACTCGTCATCTTCCAGCGGACCATCCTTGAGCAAAGTGGACGCCGGGATGGAGATCTTCCCGATATCGTGGAGCCGGGCCAAAAGACGCAGTTCGTGGATTTGATCCGCCGCGAGGTCCATGGACCTGCCCAATTCCGCCGCCAGCCTTCCCAGTCGCTGAGCGTGTTCTTCGGTCTCGAGATGCGTCTCACGAAGGGATCCTTCCAGTGAGGCCAACAAGGAACTCCGTGCACTCTCGCTCTCGAGGAGTTTGTTCCGATACATCCGCTCTTCCGCCGTTCGGAGGACCTCCTGCATATCGGTGGATGCATCCACCTTCGTGTCGTGTCCGATGGACACACTGATCCGGAGCGCATCGTCCATCATTCCCTCGTGGGCTATGGCGCGGCGCAGGCGCTCGGATATCTCCTCCACCTCCTTCGCCGATGTGCGGGGCAATATGACTGCGAATTCGTCGCCACCCCATCTCGCGACGATGTCCTCGCTGCGAAAGTGAGCGCCGAGCAGCTCGGCAACCCGCTTCAAAAGCCTATCCCCCTCGAGGTGGCCGAAGGCGTCGTTGACCAATTTCAGGCCGTTAAGATCCGCGATGACGATGCTCAGGGGGAGTTGCCTCGGTGCATCCAATCTCTCGAGCTCAACGTCGAAGAAACTCCGGTTATAAAGTCCCGTCAATTGGTCGTGGTGACTCAGGTGTCGGAGGTTTTCCTCGGCTAGCTTCTGTTCCGTTATATCCCGGGATACGCTCAGGACGGAGCCCACGCGCCCATCCCGATGGAACTCGGGAATGAGCCGGGTATTGAAGTATCTAATCCCGCTCGAGGTGAGCATGTGCCAGTCGAAGGATGTCCCCTCGCCCGTCTTGAACACGTATCGAGAGGCCGTTCGCCACTGTATGACGACCTCGGCCTCCATACCCAGGTCCGAGTTGCTCCCGTCGGCGTACGCTTCGCGCGGGATCTCGAAGAGCCGCTCGACGGCCTGGTTGGCGTAAAGACGCCGAAAACTCGTATCGAAGCGCGTAATCACGTCGGGCGTATTCTCCAAGAGCGCGGACAACTCCATCTCTCGCCGCCTGAGGGATTCCCGGGTCTTTCTAGCCTCGGTGGCGTCCGTCGCCACGGCGGCGACCCGGAAGGTATCTCCGGTGTCGGATAGAACGGGAGAGGTGCGAAGCCAGATCCAGCGAACAGTGCCGTCGGGCCGTACAATCCGAAACTCTATCTCCATCCGGCCTCGTTCGCGATGGATGGCGGATTCCATCATCCTGGCGACTCGCTCGCGATCGTCGACGTGGACGGATTCGAGGACCACGCCCGGATCGCGATAGGCTTCATCGACGCTTCTATCCCAAACCCTTTCGAAGGCCGGGTTGATGTACAAGAACCCTCCCGCATCCCGAAGCCAGAAGACTTCGTGGATGCTATCGGCCAGCTGACGGAAACGTTCTTCACTCTCCCGAAGGGCGTCCTCGACGATGCGCCTTTCGGTCACATCCCTCGCTATGATCGAGAACGCGGCTTCTTCCGAACGGGGGTCTGCTGAGATGCTGACCGAGAACCAGCGCCATTGCCCGGATACGTGGCGAACGCGGATCTCCATGACGGAAGGTCTCTCTTCGGATCCGGATCGGTGCTCATCGAGGGAATCCGTAAGACCACGCAGGTCATCGGGGTGTACGAAGGCTTCCACCGGTGCCCCGATGAAATCCGCCGTCTCGTATCCGAGCCTTGAAGTCAGGTTGGGTGAAACGTACGTGAAGGTGCCGTCGGAATCCAGGGACACTATGAGATCGTTGGCCCGCTCGACGAATCGACGGAACTTGCGCTCGCTGGCCGCCAGGCGCCGTTCGATCCTCGTGCGCCGGGAGACATCGCGCAAGACCATGATGGCACCTGTCACGCGGCCGTCCACTTCGACTATGGGTGCCACCGAGTATTCCACGGGCAGGCTCTTCCCCTGGCCGGTGATCAGCGTATACTTCGCCGAAGAAAGGAATCCATAGCTGGAGTGCAGTACCGCGCCCAGCGGATCGGAGACCTGTTCGGAGTCTCCTTCACGATAGAGGCGAAGGATATCGCCGAGGGGAAGCCCCTCAGCTTCGCGTTCGCTCCATCCGATCATCTCCTCCGCTCGATCGTTGACCAACTCCACGCGACCGCGGGTGTCGGTGGCGATGACGGCGTCGCCGATGCCCTTCAAGGTTGCCCTCAGCCTCCGCTCGCTCTCCCGGAGGGCTGACCGGCTCCGCCGGTCCTGGATGGTGGTGCGCAGCATTTCGGCGAGAGCACCCAGCGTCTCGATCTCTTCATCGAGGAATGTCGTATGCGGGGAATCCTCGGAGTAACCCAGCTCTATGCGCCCCACCTCTCCGTGGACGGTCTCGAAATCTACACCGATGGGGTCCGGCGACGGGAGATGCCCCGGGGATTCATAGATCTCCTCGCCGAGGCTAATCCGCACCGAGGTATGCTCCGGATACCGGGTGAAGGTTCCGAGCAAAGCGATTATCTCTCGCAACATATCGGGAACGGGCAAAGACACATCCCTCATGAGCCTGGCCGATCGATGAAGCAATTGGAGTTCCTTGTTTCTCTCGGCGAGATCCGCGAGCAGGGCTTCCCGTTCCTTTTCCGCCCGCCTCTTGTCGGATATGTCGCGAAAGACCAGTACTGCACCGAGCACGGCACCGCGTCGATCTACCTTGGGTGCGGCGCTGTCATCGATGGGTATTTCGGATCCGTCGCGGCGGATGAGCAATGTATGATTTGCCAAGCCCACGGTTACGCCCTCGGCCAAGACGCGGTTCACGGGGTTCGCGGCTGGCTCACCCGTATGTTCGGAGACGATCCGGAAGACCTCGTCGATGTGCATACCCACGGCTTCCGCCTCCGGCCAACCGGTCAATCCCTCGGCCACGGGATTCAGGTAGCTGACGTACCCATTTTCATCGGTGGCGATGACGGCATCGGCAATGCTATCCAGGGTGATATCCAGGCGATCACGCTGAAGGCGCATGTCCCACCGCCCCGACTCCGATCCGGACAAGAGGGCGGAGTAGCGGTCAACGAGCCACCCCGTGGCGATGGCCCCGAGGCTGAAAGCCGCCACCAGGAAGAATACCCCCGGCGATTCGAAGGGGCAACTGTAGATCCGCCCGCTGAGATGAAGCAGGATTCCGGCCATCGACGACGCCACCAGGGTACCGCGCAACCCGTTAATCGAACCCATGAGCACGGCCACGAAACCCAGTGCCACGCGCTGATACGGGTTGGGAGTCGCGAAGATCAACACCAACGCGACCAAAGCTACCCCGTAAAGGATTGGTCTACTGCGCTCCAGTCTCTCCATCGCGACTACCTCCCCCCTCGCGTCTAGTGCAATCCCTCATGAAGCTCAGCCTAGGAAATCAAAATGTCGAAAGAGTCATGTAGAAGGCGGTGAACCCGGAGATCTTCAATCCCCATACACTTTATCGCAAAAGCTTTCTTGCCACCACAAGTTGAGGATTTGACGAACCATCGAGTTGAAGGTAATCGGGCTGGCAAATAGAAGATTGCGGGATAGGCACTCGGTTAATCTCTCCGTTGAGGCGGTGAACACATGGACCCGGGAATCCTCACCATAATCAACAATGCCTCGCTCCTCATCGCCCTGGCCATCATCTACGAGATGTGGTACTCCCTCCCGGTCTCCTGGAAAGGATTCGAAAAGATAGGTAGCGGGCTTTGCATCGGCATCCTGGGCATAGCCATAATGTACCTGCCGTTTCACCAATCGCCGGGGATACATATCGATACCAGGTCCATCCTCATGGGACTTACCGGCCTTTTCGCCGGCCCCCTGGCCACGGTTATAGCCGGAATCATGACCAGCGTATTTAGGATTTCCCAGGGGGGCGCGGGAACCTTTACTGGCATCCTGATCATATGGGTCTCGGGCGGAATTGGCGCGCTTTGGAAACGCAGATTCGACGGCGTGAACCTGGGGGGACGCGGATTCTACCTCTTCGGGTTGACGCTTCATGTCGCCATGATCGCGACCATGCTCACCCTGCCCGCAAACCTGAGGGGGGAAGTCATCCGCGCCACGGCCCTACCGATAATGCTCATCTATCCCGTGGCGACGACCGTCCTCGGGATGCTCATGGGCCAACGACGTGATCGGAATGAGCTCCTGGACAGACTGGTGGAAAGCGAAGCCAGGTACGAGAGCCTCTTCGAGAACAGCCACACGATGATGCTGATCATCCGACCCGAAACCGGCGAGATAATGGCGTCCAACCCCGCCGCCCAAGAGTATTACGGCTGGAGCGCCGGGGAATTCATCAACCTGACGATACACGATATCAATACCATGAGCCGAGATGAGATAGCCCGTGAGATGAAGAGGGCCAGCAATTCCGAACGGAACTACTTCCACTTCCTGCACCGACGTTCGGGCGGTACCATCGCAAACGTCGAAGTCCACACGAGCCCCATCCCGTGGGGCGAGGAAACCGCCCTGCTGTCGGTGATCCACGATATAAGTCGCCGGGTGCGCTACCAGGAAGCGCTGCGCGAAAGCGAAAGACGCTTTCGAAACCTCGTCGAAAACGCCCCCGACGGGATACTGGTCCGAACGGGGAGAACCCTCGCCTTCGCGAACCCGGCGGCAGCCGGAATCCTCGGGGCGCGGGATCCCGGCGACCTCGTCGGCCTCGACACCCTCGACATCGTACACCCCGATTTCCGAGATGAAACGGCAGA
>SLGS01000229.1 GCA_007136565.1 Clostridia bacterium
TAATCCTGGACCGGGGCCGAGTGGCCCTGGCCGCCAGGGCCAGCGCCTCCATCCCCGTGATATTCACGCCGGTGGAGTACGAAGGTGAACTCCTCATCGATGGAGGCGTGGTGAATAACCTCGCGGTCGACGTCGCCCGGGAAGCCGGAGCTGATCGGGTGATAGCCGTACAGCTGGTTCACTCCTTCCCGCAGGACCCCCCCGATAACATGGCCGAACTCGGGCTTCTCGCGTTCAGTATAATACAAAAATACAGTATGAAACCCCACGCTGAGGACGCCGACGTACTGATCTCCCCCGACCTCGCGGGCTTCAGCTCGGCGGACCTGTCCCCCCACGAAGAGTTGATCAGACTGGGCAGCGATGCGGCGCGCGAGGAATTGGGAAGCATCCGCGACCTCGTTTGAGGGACGCATCTGTCCCTTCTTCTCCCTGCACTTCACCTCGATCTCCACTCCACTTCCGGGTCGTCCGGGAGTGGAGGCGCTCGCCGCATACCCTCGATCGGCCACCATGAACCGCCTAACGCCGAGACGATCTTTGCATACTTATTACCACCTCCCCGATGGCGGACACTGGGGTTTTCGCCCGTCCCAAGGAGAATTAGAGAGATTACCCGCCGCGGCACCCTCGAATAGGAGTGCATATACGGGGGTATACCCGGGCATCTGCGTACATGGGAGAGATCGCCCTCAATCACCCCCAAACTCACCGTATCTCGCAATTATTCCCCGATCCCCCCGGCTTGCCATATCGAGCACAAACGCCATTCAATGAATACATGTGAATACACTCGCAGCCAAATCCATGGGAGGTTACAATTTGAAATCGTATAGTGCTAGGAAACTGTCGACGGCACTCGTGCTCGCGCTGTGCTTCGTCGTGTTCGCCGCGGTGGCGGTGTACGCAGACGAAGGACTCGTCACCGATCGCGACACGCTGTCGATGACGGAAGTAAACGAAGTGCGGCTGGAAGCCAACTTCGGCTACACGCCCAACCCGGACAACCTGCGCTGGTACTTCGGACCCGAGGGAGAGCACCCCAGATCCTTCTCCGCCTGGAGACAGTGGGACCTCGACCGCGGGGCCCGCACCGGGGAACCCCTCATCGAGTTCACCGAGGGGCCCGAAATCTCGGGCGACTCCATCCGGGCCACCATCGAGATCGGTCTCTTCTGGGGTACAGATAGCCTCACCGACCGTTCAATCCGTCCCCTCTTCAAAGACGAAATCGGCGATTACGTCTTCGTCGTGCAAGATCTCTTCACCGGAGCCAGCGTATCGACGAGCGTATTCTACAACGCGTATGAGAGCTTCACATCCTGGGATGATACCGGCCCCACCATCGACGAGATCATCGCCAACACCCAGGCGGATCGGCACATAGAGTACATATCCCTGGGCGAAAGCACCGAGGGGCGCGACATCCACTTCGTCGTACTCGCCCGGGACGAAGAAGCCGTTCGCCGCTACCGCGAGGAAATGGTCCCCGCGATGCTGGAAAACCCCGGGTTGCTTCAGGAACAACTGGCCTCCGGGGAATTGAACGACTACCAGGTGCCCGTTTGGTTCCACAACACGCACCCCGACGAATCGCCGGCCTACGACGCCATCTTGGAACTGATGGAAACCCTCGCCACCGAGGATTCCGTATCCTTCGAGGCTCCCCTCGAATACGAGCGTCACTCTGAAACCGGGGAGGTCACCTTGGACGTCGACTCCCTGTTGGACGACATCATCTTCCTATTTACTCCCACCAGGAATCCCGACGGGCGTCACCACATGACACGGGGATCCATCTACGAGCAGATGGACCCGAGCCTCGGGGCCTTCGACTTGAACCGTGACGCGTCTTACCAAACCCAGCCGGCGTCCCGATACTCCACCGCCGCATTGAGCGATTGGTTACCGCTGGTCTTCTTGGACCTTCACGGCTTCTACTACCCTGCCGTGGTGGACCTCCTGACACCACCGCACGATCCCAACTACGAGTACGACCTGGTACACGACGCCATGGAATTGCATCCTTTCGCCATGGGTGAAACCATGCTGGCGAACACGTACTACGAGGAATACGTAATCCCTGGACTCGATTGGGACTGGGGCTGGGACGACTCCAGCGCCATATACGCTCCGACACACGCCATGCACTTCGGCGCCCTCCTCTCCCACACCATAGAGATACAGGAGCTGGCCGAGGAATCGGTCTGGAGTACCTACTACGTGGGACTCGGATCCGCCATGTTCATCCAGGACGAAAAGGATCGTTTGTACGCCAACCAACTGGAATACTTCCGTCGGGGCGTCGAGGGCGTGGATGATCGGGCCGCCGACGAGTACTTCGTCGATTGGCCGAGCCTCGAACCCATCGGCCGCGACCGGGGGGAGCACGATAACTTCTTCCCCGAGTACTACGTCCTGCCGGTGGACGAGACGCTGCAGTCGAACCCGCTAGAAGCTCACAACATGGTGGAGTACCTACTGAGAAACGGTGTGCGGGTCGAGATCACAGAAGCTCCTGTGACCGTAGACGGTACCACCTATCCCGCCGGGAGTTTCGTGGTACCCATGCGACAAGCCCTCAGGGGATTTGCAAACACCGTCCTCTTCGACGGACCCGATCACTCCCAGTGGCCGCAGCTTTACGCCACGGTGATCCAAAACTTCCATCACCTCTGGGGATTCGATCGCGACGAGATCCGCCTCGTCGGCGCCTTCGACGGGGTAACCGCAACCGTGGAATCCGTGGAGATACCCTCCACCGAGGTAGAAGTAGGCGAGGGACCGTACGTAATCCGAAATGCCAACAACGATGCCGTCCGGGCCGTGAACGCCTTGCTGGCCGAGGGCGAATCCGTCGGCATGATCGTCGAAGAAGGCACCACGCACGGACGCGGGGACTTCGTGGTCTCGGCCGAGGCCCTCGAAGGCCTACTCGAGGAGCACCTGCTGCACGTGCTGCCCTTCGACGGAGGAGCCCGGGTGGAGCCGCTTCAGCAACCCAGGGTCGCCGTCGCCGGCGTCGGAACCGTGCCGGCCCAGACGCGTTTCGTCCTGGAGCACCAGCTCGGTTTCGACATCGTGGATCCCGAGGATGCACACATTATCGTCGACAAGAGCGGCAGTGCGGAGCGCACATGGATCGACGAAGGTAAGTCGTACATCGGTATAGGCGGTAGCGCCCTGGAATGGGTAGAGGAAAACATGCCCGAACTGGTCGCCGCGGGATTCTCCTGGGAGAGCACGGGATCCGCCCACGAGGGCGTGGTCCACAGTGATCTCAGCGAAACCAGCATGATCACCGCCGGTTACGATCCGGAAGAAATACTCTACATCAATACCGGATCCTGGATAAGTTCCGTTCCCGAGAGTGCCCGGGTCATCGGTTCCGTCGCGGACGACGATGATTTCTTCATCGCCGGTTTCTGGGACGGCAGGGAGGCCGCTCGGGGCGAAGCCCTCATTATGCAGGACTGGTTCCGGGGAGCGAACATCACCCTGTTCGCCAACAGCCTGACTAACCAGGGTCACCCGAGGCAGTTCTACAGGTTCCTGACGAATACCATCTACGGAACCTATCTGCCGGGCTACCTTTCCAACTAGACCCGAGAAGACGGCCCAGGGGCCGCCGATCGGGGAAATGATAGATGGATCCAGCCAGTGAAGAGGGGCGCCCCCGCATCACCATCGGGGCGCCCCTCTCTCCGTGCGAAGGTCCAGCCCGGATCGCCCGGGCATCATAGGCGATGGGCGGTCAAGTCGAAGGAACAACCTTGCCACGGTTGGCAACGCCTGAACATCTCCCGGGCGGTACCATCGAAGCCTCGTGCGGCCCCGAACCGATCTACCCCGAGAAAGCGAGTCTCCACGCACATCCTCTCGCCTCCGATGCCGGCTCAGTGCCAGGAGACTTCGTCGCCCGCGTTCATTTGCTCGAAGTCATCGGGAAAGGCCAGTGCCATCGAAGCCATGGGCACGAGTCCGGTGCAATGCATGGGCGCCAGCCAGCGGGGCGAAAGCCCCCGTAGTTTCAAGATGGTCCTGTGGACGCGATCCCCTTCTGACTGCAAAAGGTGGAAGCCCCCGGCAACCCCCTCGACCTCCCCCACTCCCGAGACTGATCGGAGATGCTCTATGGTGTTGATGGGTCCGGCGTGCGCGCATCCGGTCACCACGACCAACCCCCGGCCGTCCAGGTTGATGCCCAATGCGGCATCGTCGGCGATGGCGTGGGGACAAACGCACCCGTCTTCGTCCAACGTATAGCACGACACGGCACCGGATCGTTCGAAGTCATTGGTCCTCGCTATCTCCCCGGAGAACATGAGACCCGGATAGACCTCTAGGGACGATCTGGTCAGCAGGAAACGCGCGCCGAGATCCTCCAACCGGGATCGGCGATTATCCCCCGTCATCCCGTAGTCCATGTATCGCGGGCGCAGTACGAAACTTGGATCGAAAATCCCGGGGTGGGCGAGGATCGGGACCTCCCGATCCAGGTACCTCAGCACATCGGCCAAGGCGGCAGTGTGATCGAAGTGCGAGTGGGACAGGACGATCATGTCGACATCCCCGATATCTATCCCCATGAGGTCGGCATTATATAGGAGGGGTTCCGCCAGCGGACCGACGTCGAATAGGATCTTCCACTCGACCTCCTCCGATCCGCCCTCCAGCCAAAGCGAGAGGCCGAAACAACCCTTGAGATAGCTATCGTACTTGGGTGAATTGTCGATCAACACTGATAACCGAAGTCGATCTATGGCTTTCACGCTTTCGAACACGCTCCTCTCTCCGGTACCCCAGAGGCCAAGTGGTCGAACGGGGTTGAAGTCAACTTCGACCACGACCTCCCTGCCACCTTCGGTGGCCCGAATCCCGTTGGGACGCGTGCAAAATACCGGTAGGTATGGCCGGCGTGTTCGCCGAAAGAGGAATCGAGGCGGGTTCGCGGTCCCCGTCTCCAACGAAAGAGGGATAGATCCCGATACTGCATGCGCAATAATCCCCCGGGAGGGCATCCCTTCCGCGATCCCAGGAGGCGGGGCAGGTTGGCAGCTACACCGATTAGGTGTAACCTGATATGGTATTCAGAATGACCCGGGGCTCACGGTAACGGGCACCGCGGCCATCAGACGATCGTATCCAGATCGCCACAGTACTCCATCAACCGCGCACCTCTGCCCGCGAATCCCGGGCGGGGGGCGTTATTGGTCGTTCAAGTGATATCGAGGTGTCGACGGCATGCGGACCGAGAACAAGGTACCCATCGGCTTCACCATAGCGCTCTTCCTGTTTTGGATCGCCAGCTCCCAAACGCTGCACCCGCAGCACCTGGTGGCCGGGGTCGTCACGGTATTGGCCGTGGTCGCTTTCAACCGATCCACCCTGTCGGAGCTGCGCCTTGGCGAATACAAGGTGGAGTTCTTTAACGTCGTCGCGATAATCGGGAAGCTGGTCGTATACATAGTTCGGGGCAACATCGAGGTCGCCCGATTGGTCCTATCCCGCGACATGCCCATACAACCGCAGATGATTACGCTCCGATGTACCCTGAGCCTCCCGGTCACCCGGGCATTCCTGGCGAACGCCATCACGCTGACGCCGGGAACGATGACCGTGGACATGGAGGGGGACGATTTCGTCGTGCACTGCCTGACGGATTCCGGCGCGGCGGACCTGCCCGGATGGGAACTCATCGGGTTGATTAGGAGGCTGGAAGGGCGATGATGCGAACATGAGTACCGTCTTCCTGGGAGCCGCGATGTTCCTCATGCTACCCCTGTTCGCGTGCCTTTACCGGGCCATCAGGGGGCCATCGGCCACTGATCGGGTTATTTCCATAAACGTAATCGCCAGCAAGACCGTGGCAATCATAGCCCTGATCTCCTTCGCGGCGGAGGAAACCTTCTTCTTGGACGTGGCCGTGGTGTACGCCCTGATGGGGTTCATCGTCACCATCGGTGTGGCCAAGTACCTGGAGTACGGAGATATAAGTTAGGGGAGCTCGGCATTGGTCGGTTCAATTCTCACAATCGCATTCCTCGCGACGGGGCTGTTCTTCTTCTCCGTGGGAACGGTGGGACTGCTGCGCCTGCCCGATTCCTTCACGCGCATGCACGCGACGACCAAGTGCGACACCCTGGGCGTGGGACTGACCCTGGGGGCACTTTGTATCCACGCCGGGCTATCCTTCGAGACGGCGAAATTGCTGCTGGTGATCGTCTTCGTGTGGATAACGAATCCCACGGCGACCCACGTCATAGCCCGGACGACCTACCACGCCGCGAAGGCGGCCAAGGGGCGGGTGGAGCCCGATGGCTGAGATTTTCCACGTTCTACTGCTGACTTTCCTGATAGTATGTGCCGTCGCTGTGGCCTACATACGCGACCTACTAAGCGCGGTGATCTTGTTCGCCGCCTACAGCCTGGTGATGGCCATCATCTGGCAGCAACTGGACGCACCGGACATCGCCATGGCGGAGGCGGCCATCGGCGCGGGAGTCACCACACTGTTGTTCGTGGTGACCATAAGCAAGACTCGGAGGCAGGAATGATCAGGAGAATCGTAGCGACGATAATGATATTGCTCCTGGGCACCGTTCTCCTTTACATGACGAGCGAGATGCCCCGGTTCGGGGATCCCGCCAATCCTACGAACAATGAGCTGAGCGCTCGTTACATGGAGGATGTGATCGAGGACGTGAACATCCCCAATATCGTGACCGCCATCATCACGGATTACCGGGCCTACGATACCTTGGGCGAGGCCACCGTCCTGTTCGCCGCCATCGCCTCCGTGCTGGCGGTGCTGGCCATGCATTCCGACTCGGGCAGGGGGACGAAGTTAGATGAATGATTTCGTCCTGCAAACGGTGACGCAAATCCTCATGCCCTTCATCCAGGTCTACGGCATCTTCGTCGTCCTCAACGGGCACCTTTCCCCGGGCGGCGGCTTCGCCGGGGGGACCATACTCGGGGCCAGCATTATCCTCTATGCCCTGACCGTGGACGTGAAGGCTGCGGAGGGAATATATCCCGATGAGCGCGCGGAAATGGTGGAGAGCGCCAGTGTCCTGGTGTTCGTCCTCCTGGGCCTCATATCCCTGATGATGGGAAGAAACTTCCTGACCAATATCGGGATCTTCCCCTCCCCCGAAACCGGGACATTGCTCACCGGGGGATTCATAATGCCCGTCACCCTGGCGATCGGGGCCAAGGTGGCCAGTACCGTGATCACACTGTTTACGCACCTTTTCGAGGAGAAGAAGTCATGAACATCATCCAGGGGCTGGTGGACAACTACTTCTACTTCGCATCCATCGTGATCTTTCTGATCGGCATGCACATCATGCTCACCCACTCCAACATGATAAAGAAGATCATGGGGATGAACATCATGGAGACGGCCATCTTTCTCTTCGTAGTATCCATCGGCTACGTGGACGGTGGATCCGCGCCGATTGTCATCGAGGGACAGACGATACGGTTCATCAATCCGCTGCCGTCCGCCCTCATACTCACCGGCCTGGTGGTGGGAGTCAGCCTGACTGCCTTCGCGTTGAGCCTGGTGATAGAACTGTACAAGTGCTACGGCACGACGGACTCCGACGAAATCATGGCGATCAGGCGGCGAGAACAATGAACCACTTGCCCATCGTGGTCATATGCACATCCCTCATCGGTGCCTTCGCCTCCCCGGTACTGGGGAAGGGTAGGCCTTGGCTGCCCGGGATCCTGGCCAGGATCATCGTGCCCGCCAACGCCGTCCTCCTCGGCATTCTCCTGGCCCACGTCGGGGATGTCGGCGTCTTCCATTACTTCGTCGGAGGATGGGCACCACCCTGGGGAATCGCCTTGAACGTCGATTACCTCAGCCTGTACATGGCCATGGCCATTCACGTTATCTCCACGATAATATTGGTATTCGCCAGGGGAGATCTCGGCCACGAGGTTAGACTCGACGGGCACAGGTGGTATTACACCCTGTTCCTACTGTTGGTGGCCGCGATGACGGCCCTGGCCTTTTCCAACGACTTTTTCAACATATTCGTATTCACCGAGGTCGCCACCATAGCCGCGTGCGCCCTCATCGCCATCAAGGCCTACCGGGAGTGCGTGGAAGCCAGCTTCAAGTACCTTATCCTCAGCACGGTGGGCTCGGGATTCATCTTGCTGGCGCTGGCCCTGCTGTACATGGTAACCGGTCACTTCAACCTATCCTTGGTCGCCGGGGAAATGGCCGCGGCCGCCGAGGCCTATCCCATGAACATCATGGTCGCCTTGGTACTCCTAATCGTCGGCTTCGGGGTCAAATCGGCGATGTTCCCGCTGCACGTTTGGCTGCCCGACGCGCATTCTTCGGCGCCGAGCCCCTCCAGCGCGATCCTTTCGGGGCTCGTAGTCAAGATCTACGCCGTGGTCTTGATTCGGGTTATACTCACCGTATTCGGTAGGGGAGTATTGAGCACAGCACCCATCGCGGAGATGTTGCTCCTTTTGTCCAGTGCTGCTATCATCGGGGGATCGCTCTTCGCCCTGGCGCAAAGGGACATCAAGCGATTGCTGGCGTATTCCACGGTGGCGCAGATAGGATATATATACTTGGGTATATCATTACTATCGGAGTCGGGAACCATGGGGGGATTGGTGCACATCTTCAACCACGCCCTTATGAAAACCCTCCTGTTCCTCGCGGCCGGCGCTATGATCCACCAAACCGGATTGCGCGACATAACCAAGCTCAGCGGGATCGCCAAGAAGATGCCCATCACCATGGGCGTTTTCAGCATCGGAGCGCTGTCCATGGTGGGAATACCCGGTTTCAACGGCTTCATCAGCAAGATGTACCTGGCGACGGGGGCATTCGAGGCGGGTAAGCCCGCCTTCATAATCGTCATCCTGTTGAGCAGCCTTCTGAACGGATTGTACTACCTGCCCATCGTCGTCCGGGCATTCTTGGGAGCCCCGGACGAAGGCGAGGTTTTCACGAGGGACCGGATACCCCTTTCCATGACGATACCCCTGGTCGCACTGGGGTTGGCTTGCATATACTTCGGTCTCATACCCGGGCCGCTCCTGGAGCTGGTCCGGAGGGCCGCCGAACATCTAATACTTCTCTAGGAAAGAAGGTTTATCGAGGTGCTGGATCCAGAGCTAATACGATACTTCCCGGTAATCGCGGTCATGCTACCCCTGGTGGCGTGCATCCCGCTTTGGGTTATGGAGCAGTGGTCTGCGCAGCTTAGGGACTGGTTTTCCATAACCATCAGTTGAATCTCGCTATTGCTGGTGATGGCCATGTACCCCACTATCTCCAGGGGCGCCACCATATTCCTCGAATTCCCCGAGATACTCCCACCCTTTGGGATCTCGTTCAAAGTTGACGTGGTGGGCTTTTCCTTCGCGCTCATCGCGGCCTTCATTTGGTTTTTGGCCACTATCTA
>SLGS01000053.1 GCA_007136565.1 Clostridia bacterium
GCATTATTCAGAAGTAGTTCCACGGGCGTGGAAGAGGAGAAACCGTTGTCTTACCTCGATGCTGCTCGCATGAGCAAAGCTTTGCTAACCCTTCTGGTGGTCGTGGCCTGCCTGGTGACGCCGAATCCCGGCGCCGCCCAAGCGGCGGAGATCGCCCTGCCCGACGTCAATATTCAATGGGACGAAAACGGTGACGATGCCGCGACGGGAACCGGAGTTCGCCTATTCCTGCTGCTGACGATCCTGGCGGTGGCTCCGGCGATACTGATCATGCTCACGTCCTTTACCAGGATCGTGATCGTCCTATCCTTCGTCCGGACCGCCCTGGCCACCCAACAGATGCCCCCGAATCAGGTCTTGGTCGGATTGGCGGTCTTCATGACCGTATTCGTAATGGCACCCGTGTGGGGACCGATCTACTCGGACGTCTGGGTGCCCTTCGGACGGGGGGAACTGACCACGGAACAGGCCTACGCCGAAGCGACCGTACCCCTTCGCGATTTCATGCTGGGTTTCACCCGCGAAAGGGACCTGGATCTGTTCTTGGGATTTGCCGACGTAGAAGAACCCGAAGAACCGGAGGACGTGCCTCTCATGGCCCTGGTACCGGCCTTCGCCATCAGCGAGATGAAGACCGCATTCCAAATGGGATTCGTCATCTTCCTGCCGTTCATCGTGATAGACATGGTCGTCGCCAGCACATTAATGTCCATGGGAATGCTCATGCTACCGCCCATGATGATCTCACTGCCCTTTAAGATACTACTGTTCGTCCTCGTCGACGGTTGGCATCTCATCATTCGTTCTTTGCTCGAGGGATTAACGTAGAGGGGGCTTGGATTCATGCCGGCTGAACTGGTAATTTCCTTGGCCAGACAATCGCTTCTGACGGTACTTTACGTAGCCGGACCGATGCTCCTGGCGGGCCTGGCAACAGGTGTCATCGTGAGCGTTATACAGGCGACGACGCAGGTCAACGAACAAACGATGGCATTCGTTCCTAAAATCGTCGTGATATTCCTCGCGGCCTTGATCTTTGGACCTTGGATGATCAACGTCATGACCGGATTCGCGGCGGAATTGCTCGGAAATCTGCCAAATTACGTCCGATGAAATGCTGGGGAGGGAGCGCGGGGGATGGAGTTGATACTATCGTGGGAAACCGAGGGGTACCTGAACTTCTTCTTGGTATTTATGCGCATCAGCGGCTTTTTTTACATATTCCCACTGTTCAGCCGCCCCTATTGTCCCAACCAGGTGAGGATCATGCTGGCCCTGGTTACGGCCGGGCTGATAGCTCCTTCCGCTTCGCTGCATCCCGATGTGGCGACGATAGCCGGGGATTGGTCGATGCTCATTCTGCCCGCGGTTCGCGAAATCACCGTGGGAGCCATCCTCGGGTTTACCGCTTTGATGATATTGATGGCGGGGCAGATAGCCGGCCAGTATCTCGATCTGCAGATGGGGTTCTTCACCGCCAGCCAAATCGACCCCGTGATGGGCGGCAGAATGCCCCTGGTAGGCCAATACCTGTACTTCGTCGCCCTCGTGGTCTTCCTGGGATTTCGCGGCCACCACATCCTACTGATCGCCCTAAGCGAGAGCCTGGAGTGGATACCCTGCGGGGCGCCGCTATCGGTGGCGGGGCTACCCCATGTTTTCCGGATGATGAGCTGGCTCTTTTCGGCCTCCCTTCGAATCTCGCTGCCGGTCATCGCCGCGCTATTCATAGCATCCACGGCGCTGGGGATCATCGGTCGAGCCATGCCTCAATTGAACGTCTTCGTCCTCGGCATTCCACTGCGGATACTCGTGGGATTCACGCTCCTGGTAGCCATGGTGCCGATCTACGTCGCGTTCTTTCGGGAAACGGCCTCCGAGCAAATCACCGTGCTGTTTCGAATCCTGGAGGTGTGGTGATGGCTGGAAGTAGACCGGGAATCGACCTGCAACTTTTCTCCGACGCCGGGGGAGAAAAGACCGAAGAGCCCACGCCCCGCAGACGTCGAAAAGCGCGAGATGAAGGACAGATTTTCCAGAGCAAGGAAGTCACCCAGGCCCTTCTGCTGTGCGGTTTATTCACCATACTGTGGTTTTCCCTGCCGGGCGTGGGCCGATCAATTCAACGCTCCATGATCGAAGCCCTCACATGGACCGGTGACGGCGACTGGACCGGTGCCGAAGCCCACTCGATGATTTTCGACACCCTGGGCGGGGCGCTATTGTCCCTCGCCCCGATCCTGGCGGGCGTGTTCATCATCGGTACCCTGGGGACGATTCTGCAAACGGGTTTCGTCTTGAGCGGCAAGCCACTTTCCCCCGATTTGAAGCGGATCGACCCCGTTTCCGGCTTCAAGCGGATACTCTCCCTGCGATCCCTGATAAACCTCGCGAAGTCGCTGCTAAAGGTCACGGCCCTGGCTGCGGTCGCCGGCTCGCTGATCGCATCGAATCTGGACTCATTCCCCGCCCTGCTTCGCCTGCCCCTCCCGCAGGGCCTGGCCTGGACCGCGGAGCTTATGCGAACCCTGGTCGTACAATCCTCGGTGGTCCTGGTGGTAGTGGGTGGTGTGGACTTCTTGTACGAGAGATTCGAGCACGAAAGGCAATTGAAGATGAGCAAGAAGGAAGTCAAGGACGAGATGCGGGACACCGAGGGCGATCCCCAGTTGAGGGGAAAGATCAAGAACCTCCAGCAGCGGATGGCGCGGCAAAGAATGATGACCGACGTCGCCCATAGCGACGTCGTCGTGACGAACCCGACGCATTACGCCGTCGCTCTCAAGTACGATTTCGACGCCATGGAGGCGCCCCTTGTCGTCGGGAAAGGCCGCGGGTTGATCGCCCAGAGAATGAGGGAAATCGCCGCGGAAAACTCCGTCGCCATCGAGGAGAGACCGCCGCTGGCGCGGGCACTTCACGACATGGGAGAAGTGGGCGAATACATACCCCAGGAGCTGTATCGGGCGGTGGCAGAGGTACTGGCCTACGTTTGGAAACGACGAGGGAATCCGCCCGTTGAAAGGGGGAGGGGATAATGCACAGCGGCTTAATGGGGAGGTTACTCAAGTACGGTGATCTGGCCATGGCAGCGTTGATCGTCGTCATCATAATAATGATGGTAATTCCGCTGCCACCGAGGGTCCTGGATCTACTACTGGTATTCAACCTGACCTTCGCCCTGGTAATCGTGCTGGTCACGATGTACAACAGCGATCCGCTGGATTTCGCCGTCTTTCCGAGCCTACTACTGCTGACCACGCTATTTCGACTGGCGCTGAACGTATCTTCCACTCGATTGATACTCCTCGATGCGTACGCCGGGGAAATCATCAGCCAATTCGGCAGCTTCGTCGTGGGCGGAAACCCCGTCGTGGGTTTCGTGGTCTTCCTGATCCTGGTCGCCATCCAGTTCATCGTTATTACCCGGGGAGCGGAGCGAGTGGCTGAGGTGGCCGCTCGGTTCACCCTTGATGCCATGCCGGGCAAGCAAATGGCCATCGATGCCGATCTAAACGCGGGTCTAATCGATGACGCCCAAGCCCGCGATCGCAGGCTAGCCATATCCCGGGAAGCCGACTTCTACGGCGCCATGGACGGAGCATCCAAGTTCGTGAAGGGGGATGCCATAGCGGCGATCATAATCACCATAATCAACATAATCGGCGGCTTCGTCGTGGGCGCCTTACAGCTGGGATTACCCCTGGCCGAGGCCGTCACTACCTACACCCTTCTCACGGTGGGAGACGGTCTGGTCAGCCAGATCCCCGCCTTGCTCATCTCCGTCGCCACGGGCATAGTCGTGACCCGGGCGGCGTCGGATACGGATCTCGGTAACGACGTCATCTCCCAGATACTTCGGCAACCTCGCGTGCTATACCTGGCCGCCGCAGTCCTGGCGTTGCTGGGCTTGATACCTGGATTGCCACCGGTCCCGTTCCTCATGGTGGCGGCCGTGTCTGGATTGCTGGGCCGGGGCATAACGCTGGCGGTGGAGGATGTGCAAGTCGTCGAGGACGAGCACGTCGAAGAAGATGCCGCCGGGGAACGGGGGCAATCCCCCGAGGATACGGCGCGCATGCTCCAGGTCGACCCCGTGACCATCGAGATCGGTTACGGACTCCTGTCCCTGGCGGACCACACCGGAGACGACCTGATGGAGAGAATCGGTATGCTTCGGCGTCAGTTGGCGGGGGAACTCGGCATGATATTGCCCCTGGTGCGCCTGAGGGACAACATGGCCCTAGACGCTAATACCTACAACATCAAGTTGCGTGGCGTGCAGGTCGCGACCGGGGAGATCATGGCGGACCGGGTCCTGGCCATGGATACCGGAGAAGTCGATGGAGAATTGGCGGGCCTGGACACCGTAGAGCCCGCCTTCGGTCTGCCCGCGAAATGGATAACCACGTCCGATCGGGACAAGGCGGACCTGATGGGGTACACCGTGGTGGATGCACCCTCGGTGCTCATGACACACCTGGGCGAGGTCCTGAAAAAACACGCACACGAATTGCTTTCCAGGCAAGAAACGAAAGTAATCATAGATGCGATGAGGGAAACCAATCCCGCCGTCGTGGACGAGCTGGTCCCCGACACCATGAGGGTTGGGGACATCCAAAAGGTCCTGCAAAACCTCTTGCGCGAAGGCGTACCGATCAGGGATCTGCTGACCATTTTCGAAACCTTGGCCGACTACGGACCGGTGGTAAACGATACAGATCGGCTGTCGGAAATGGTGCGGCAATCCCTATACAGGACGATCAGCGAGCTGCTCCCCGTATACGAGGGAAGGTTACGGGTCATCATCTTAGACCCGCAAGTGGAAGGGGAGATCAACGATTCCCTCGAGCACACCGATGGCGGCACTTTCGTCGCTCTAGATCCCGACGTTCAGTCGGCCATAATTCGGAGCACTGAATCCGCCGTGAACTCCTGTTTGGACACGGGAATCGACCCGGTCGTCCTCACATCGCCGGGCATACGGTTCTACTTCCGCAGGATCTCCGAACAGGTCCTCGACGGCCTCACCGTGGTGTCCTTTCACGAGATCGCACCCTCCATAGAAATCGAAGCCGTCGGAAGGGTGAGTCTATCATGAAAATAAGAAGGTACAGGGGAGCATCCGTGGACGGAATCCTTCGCGAGATACGCTCGGAGTTGGGGTCCGACGTTCATCTCCTGGAGACCCGCGCCGTCAGGCAACCCGGGATTCTTGGTTTCTTGCGCCCAAAACAGGTTGAAATATCCGTCGCATACGAGGTCCCCCGCGGCGCACGGCCCGCCGAAGAGCCATCGGGTCGGACCCGTGACGCACGCGCTTTTCGAGATCAATCGACGGTATCAAGGGCAGTATCAGCGCCCCGATCCCCGGGAGAATCGCGAACGGCAACGGAACCCAAGGTCCGGGCCGGGACACACGGTGAGAACCATCCTATCCCGGGTCCCCAAGATGCGGGCGATGACGTATCCGTTCTACTGGAGATGGGGGTGCCGGAGTATGCCACCGGTCCACTACTGCGCGGCCACGATCGTGGCGGCTCCTTTTCCGAGAGACTACCCTGGTTTCGATCCATACCCATCGGTGAGGGGCCGCATCGCGGCGAGGAACCCCGCGTCGTCGCCATGGTCGGCCCTACGGGCGCCGGCAAGACGACCACCTGCGCTAAGCTCGCGGCACAGTTGGCCCTCGGCCGGGGAGCCGTCGTGGGCATCATAACCGTCGACACCTTCAGGGTCGGTGCGGTGGAACAAATTCGGACCTACGCGCGGATATTGCGTGCACCCCTGGAGGTAATCGTCGATCCGGAGGATGCCCCCGCGGCCGTAAGGCGACTGTCCCATTGCGACTTCATCCTCGTGGATACCACCGGGAGGGCGCACCACGATGATGAAGCCCTGGCCAATCTCGGTTCGCTTCTCGCGAGCATCGGGGCGAGGGAAGTCCACCTGGTCCTGGGCCTGAACACGGATCTGGCCGACGCGCGAGCCGCCATTCGGGCCTACAAGTGCCTGGAATTCAACCGGTTGTTGTTGACGAAGGCAGACGAAACTTCAAGGCCCGGCAAGGCTATTTCCCTAGTCGAGGCCGCGGGCGTACCCCTGTCTTATGTATCGACGGGGCAAGGGGTCCCCGACGATATCGAGGAGCCCGCCGCGTTCCTGTCGGATCTCCTCGTGGATGGGGTGGCAAAATGACCGTCATCGGCCGCGACCAAGCCTCGACCCTCAGGAGTCGCGTTGCACAAGCCCTCGAAGACCCATCGATCTCCGGATGCCAACCCCATACCCTGGCCGTAAGTGGCGGCAAGGGTGGAGTGGGGAAGAGCAATATAAGCCTTAATCTGGCCACGGAACTGGCATCCAGGGGCCACAGGGTACTCTTGATGGACACCGATTTCGGGCTGTCGAACCTGGATGTCCTGGTGGGTGCCAGCCCTCCCCATGACATGGGAGACGTGATGGCGGGACGATGTTCGGCTTGCGAAGCCCTGCTGACCCTGTCATCTGGATTATCCCTGCTGTTGGGCGGCAACATCGGCGGATCCGACTCTCCGCATTTCGACGATGTGCGTTCGCTACTCAGTGCCCTCTCGAGACAGATGGCCGAGATGGATTTCGTGATCATCGACACGCGGGCGGGCCTCTCCGACACAGTAATGGGATTTCTCTTGGCGGTCGACACCGTTCTAATGGTTTCCACGAACGAACCGACCTCCATTCTCGATACATACAGGACCGTCAAGAGACTCAGCGCCCTGGGTGTGCGTGGAAATATCGGGTTGGTCGTGAATCGCACCGATGAAGCCGGGGCCGAAAGGACATACAATTCGCTGTCGCGGATGATCCGGAGATTCCTTAAGCGGGATGTGAGATACATGGGTTGGATCCCGGAGGATCGGCGACTGCAACAGGCCGTCCTACGCCAGACCCCGTTATTGGAACTTCATCCCGGGTCCAGGGCCTCCGCCGGGATTCGACGCGTCGCGGAGGCGATCGTCGGAGACGATACCGAACCTCATCGCGAATCGCCGGGCTTTTTCCACAGATTGGCAAGGCATTTGCTCGGCAATCGCGTGGCGGCGGGGGATGATGACTGATGTCTCAACCTCGCCCAATACTCGAGATCAACCATAAGATCCGCATCGGACCGCCGGAATTCGCCATCGAAGACCTGAGCCCATCCTACGTGGCGAGCACAGATATCGACCTGGGCCTCTTCTCGGCCGTCCGACCCGATGAATCCACTCGCCTGGCGCGCCTGACCGAGGGCGATCCCATCCAGGTGTGTGCTTTCTTCGAATCCGGTGTCATGCGCGCCCACACGACGGTGGCCGCTCGAGAAGAATCGCCGATTCCCTCGATCGCCATGTCTATCCCCGACCGATGGGAGAGGGTGCAAAGGCGAGAACACGTCAGGATCGCGACATCCCTGGCAATCCAATGGGAGATCACCGGGGGTTCCCCGGATGAAAGCGAGACGGCGGCGGGCGAAGGTCTCAGCGTGGATTTCAGCGCCGGCGGCGTGCGCTTTAGAACTTCGAAGACCCTGTCCGTAGGAGATGGATTGAAGATGAAGATCTCTATACCCGGTTGTCCACTGGAGGTGTGCGGATGGGTGGTGCGCGAGGAAGAGCCGGCGGCGAGGACCCGCGAATGGATCTACGCCGTGGAGTTTTGCGAGATACCCATCGAGATCGAAGATCGAATGGTATCGTTCGTGTTCTCAGAACAAATGCGCTTACGACGAGATGGCTTGTTGGATTAACCCACGGCGGAGGTGGATTAGATGTGGAACAACGGTGAAAGACCGAAAGCAAAAGGACACCCGGTCAAGGTGGACGAAGCCTGGGTGAAGTTCAAAAGGGACGGCGACAAGGCGGCCAGGGACGAACTGATCGTCGCGTACAGTTCCATGGTCAGATACACTGCCGGCCAGATGGCCATGGGCATGCCCGCCGAGGTCCAACCGGGCGACCTGGAGACCTACGGAATATTCGGACTGATAGATGCCATGGACCGGTTTGATCCGGACCGGGGAATCAAGTTCGAAACCTACGCGGTCACGAGGATCAAGGGCGCCATATTGGACGGAGTCCGCAAGATGGATTGGGTCCCGGCCTCCGTCCGCAGGAAGATCCGTCATATCGAGGAGGCGTACCGGAAGCTATACACCTCCACCGGTCGGCATCCAGGGGATGAGGAGGTAGCAGATGAGCTCGGAATCCCGGTGGAAAAGTTTCACGAGGATCTCTCCCAGTCATCGAGATCGGCCATGGTGTACCTCGACGATACGCGGCATATGGAGGATTCCGAGGGAGCCGTGTCGCCTTGGTCTACGGTACCGGATGAGTCCGCGGTGGATCCCTTCGAGGCCACCGAGTGGACCCTCAAGAGGGAGAGACTCGCCGACGCGATTCGCGCCCTCAACGAAAACGAAAGACTTGTGATCACTCTACACTACTACCAGGGCCTTACCCTGTCCGAAATCGCCCGCGTCGTGGATCTAACGCCATCGAGGATTTCCCAAATCCATTCGAAGGCTGTTCTCAAGATGCGCGGTCAGCTATCATCGGAAAGGACGATGTTCGCCTAGTCGACCATTGAGACATTCCTTCATTAAACCCCGGCGACGGCCTGTTACGGCCGCCCCAGGGTTGTGGGGGAGGGGTAGTGGGTGCAGAGGGTTGGGTTACGAGTCGGATCCCGCCGCCGGCTGCGGCTCGGCCGCGCTGGACTCCGTAGCGTAGCGGATAGGGATCCCGCGTGCCTTGGCCAGCATGTGCTCCATCTTCGCGCCCCTGGAGTTCTCCCACCCAGGCAGCATGTAGATGGCATCACATCGCAGCAACCAGTAGAAGTCCAGTGTGAGGAAGTCCTCATAGGAAAACTTGCCGCACTCTTCCCATCCTCCCGTCATGGTGTGGGGGCAGAACACGGCAAACCCCTTTGACATCAATCGCATTGCTGCTTTTTCGGCTACCGCAATATTTTTGTTTCGCTGTTCTTTTGTCGGGACCGTGTAAGGCCCACTAATGTATACGCTTTTCAATTCGTTCATCCTTTCAAGGTCGTTGTTAATGCGGGATACAGTCGCGTATCCGGGTAATTCGCGTCTGGGAAATGGAGTCTAGGGCAGCAAGGGTGTCGGGATAAATCGTCCAATCCATCAACAAACTTATCTTTCTATCTTCCCGGGAATGTGTGAGATTGTTTGGGGTGGTTGATCGTTGATTGATCTCTGGTTCAATGGGTTTTACAAGATCATTGGTAGGTGGATGGGTAGATGGGGTGGTTGGTTTTTGTTTGGATGGTTTGCCGACAATAATGA
>SLGS01000146.1 GCA_007136565.1 Clostridia bacterium
CTCGGCGCGCCGGGTGACCGCTTATTTTCCAGCTGTCAGGGTGAGTAGCGGGGGTGAGAGGGTTCTCGTGCTCACGGCGCGCGATTTCGCCTTGGCCCATCTCCGTCGGCGTCGCTTTTGATGTCCACGATCGGCGTGCCGTGCAACGCATCCAGTCCCCGCACGTAAAGGGTGCCCCTCGAAGCCTCCAGGAGCCTTACCGTGGTCATCCCCAGGGGATTGGGCCTCGTGGGGCTTCTCGTGGCGAACACCCCGTGGAGGGGAATATCTTTCCTGCGCATGGGGTGTACACGAGTTACCTCCCGGGATTCTTTTTCCCGCCTGTGGAACCAGAAGATGACTTGAAGATATCGTTGATCCTCGATCCTCAGCAGGGCGTCGTGATACTCGGGGAGGATCCGTATGATCGAACGAACTCCCGCCCATCCCCCCGGGGGGCGCCGCTCGATACCGTTCTCCACGAAGCCGATGGGTCGGAGTACGAGATCCCGTTCGCCCATGGTTACCCGGCCTCGCGGCCCTGTACGAGGAGAGCATCCCCCTCGAGAACTCCCCAGGTGACCTGGGGCGGGGGATTATCCGAGAACGCCTCCGGTGTCCTGAACGGATGTGCTCCCGCTGGCGATGGATCTTTGGTCCTGGCTCCCACGACTACCCGGGAGATGCCCGCCCGGCGTATGGCCACGGCACACATGAGGCAGGGTTCTCCACTGGCGTAAAGTGTATGCCCTCGAAGGTCCCGCGTTCCGAGACTACGGGTGGCGTTGCGTATCGCCGCCATCTCGGCGTGCCAGGAGACATCGCACTCCGTCACCTCGCGGTTGCGCCCCTCGGCGACGACCTGACCGTCCGGTCCCGTGATCACGGATCCGAAGGGAAAGTCTCCCGCGTCCTTGGACCGGCGGGCCAGTTCGATACATCGGGCCATCAATTCAGCATCCTGGGACATAGGTGCCACCTCCGCCGATAAGATTCTATCCTCCGCCGGGGGCATCCTGCCCCCGCCTCCGTCCGATTCGCGGGGGGGGCGTTTAGCTCCGGGCGCGGAAAAGGTACAATGGATGAGGAATGACTCGGTAGGGGGTGATGACCTTCGAGGAGCGCAGCGCCGACCGATTCTTGAAACTTTCCGTATCCGACTTTCTCCAGGAACTGTCCTCGCCGGATCCGATTCCCGGTGCGGGACCCGCTACAGCCCACGTCGGTGCCGTGGCCGCCGCTCTCGTGGTCATGGTCGCCGGTAATAACCTCAGGGGACCCCTCGAAGATGCCCTCGAGGAAAGATTTGGCCAGATACTCGACGAGGGGGCACTGCTCGGTCGCGAACTTTCCGACCTGGTGGGCGAAGATGCGGACGTCTACGGCCAGGTGATGGCTGCCCTGGAAATGCCCCGGGAAAACCAACGCGAAGCCCGAGATCGGCGGCGTGCCCTGGACCTGGCCTTGAAGATGGCCACCGACGTTCCCCTGCAGATCATGGGAAGGGCGTTGGTCACCTATCGATTGGCGGGTGAGCTGGCGCTCGAAGGCTCCAAGATGGCGGCCCCGGATGCACTGGCCGCCGCGGAGATGTCCGTTTCCGTGATCCGTTCCTGCGGATCCATGGTGCGGGGTAACCTGCCTCGACTCAAGGACGAGCAATACGCGAGCCGGGCTTCGGCGGAGGTGGGCAGGATGGAGGCTGAGATCGACCTCGCGTCCCTGCGCAGTGCCGTCGAGACCAGGATCGCGCCCAGAGGAGATACCTAGAGAAGGAGTGAGATTCTGCCGATGAAGAGCGATATCCAAATAGCTCAGGAAGCCAAGACGAAACACATTCTCGAGATTGCCGAGGGTTTGGGACTGACCGAAGACAACCTGGAGCTTTACGGTAAGAACAAGGCCAAGGTGAACTTCGATACCATCAAGTCCCTCGAAGATCGCCCCGACGGCAAATTGGTACTGGTTACGGCCATCACCCCGACCGCCGCCGGCGAAGGTAAGACCACGACCACCGTGGGATTGGGCATGGCACTTCGGCGCATGGAGAAGAACGCCATGATAGCCATCCGCGAGCCCTCCCTCGGACCCTGCTTCGGAATCAAGGGTGGAGCCGCCGGTGGCGGGTACTCCCAGGTAGTTCCCATGGAGGACATCAACCTCCACTTCACCGGAGATATGCACGCCATCGGAGCCGCCAATAACCTCATGGCCGCCATGGTGGACAACCACCTCCAACAGGGCAATGACCTAAACATAGATCCCCGCCGCATCAAGGTAAAGCGGGCTGTGGACATGAACGATCGCGCACTGCGCAACATCGTTATCGGCCTCGGCGGCATCACCCAGGGTGTGCCCCGTGAGGATAACTTCCTCATCACGGTGGCCTCCGAGATCATGGCGATCCTCTGTCTCGCCCACGATCTGCAGGACCTCAAGACTCGCCTCGGTCGTATCGTCGTCGGATGGACCTACGATCGTGATCCCGTGACAGCGGCGGACATCGAGGCCCACGGTGCCATGGCTGCCCTGCTCAAGGATGCCCTCAAGCCCAACCTGGTCCAAACCCTCGAGAATACCCCGGCCTTCGTTCACGGAGGTCCCTTCGCCAACATCGCCCACGGGTGCAACAGCCTCATAGCCACCCGTACCGGGTTGAAGCTCGCCGACATCCTGGTCACCGAAGCCGGTTTCGGCGCCGACCTGGGTGCGGAGAAGTTCTTCAACATCAAGTGCCGCTTCGGAGGACTCAAGCCCGACGCAGTGGTACTCGTCGCGACCGCCCGCGCGCTGAAACTGCACGGCGGAGCCAACAAGAAGGAACTCGACCAGGAGGATGTGGAGGCCGTCAAGGGTGGCCTGGACAACCTCGATGTCCACGTCGAGAACCTGCGCAAGTTCGGCATGGAGCCCGTCGTAGCCATCAACCGCTTCCCGACGGACACCGAGGCCGAGCTCAAGGCCATAGCCGACCACTGCGCCGAGACCCGCGTTCGCTTCGCCCTGTCCGAGGTATTCGGTAAAGGCGGCGAGGGTGGAATGGAATTGGCCGAAGCTGTTGTCGATGTACTCGACAAGGGCGAAAGTGACTTCCACGTGCTCTACGACGACGATATGGAAGTCGAGGAGAAGATCGAGACCATCGCCCGCGAGATATACGGTGCGGATGGCGTCGATATCGCGCGCCCGGCCCAGCTTATGATCAACAGGCTCAAGCGCGTCGGCCTGACCGGCATGCCCGTCTGTATGGCGAAGACGCAGTACTCGCTTTCGGATGATCCCACGCTGCTCAATCGTCCCGAGGGCTTCAGGATCACCGTGCGGGATCTGAACGTCTCCGCGGGTGCGGGCTTCGTAGTAGCCCTGACCGGCGACGTCATGACCATGCCCGGTTTGCCGAAGCGCCCCGCGGCGGTGGATATAGACATTGACGAAGAGGGCCAGATCACCGGCCTCTTTTAAACCGAGATCTTCGATCCGAAACCACCGGGGGGCGGGGCAAATGCCTCGCCCCCTTTTCGAAGGCGGGTTGATCAACATCGGCCATTGCGCGAATTGGTTCCACTTCGACGACGTCGTTTCCACCCAGGACACGGCCCGCCAGCTCCTTTCCCGGGGGCGGTCTTGCGGCAGGGCGGTGGTGATGGCCGATCGGCAGACCGGCGGTCGCGGACGTGGCGGCAAGTCGTGGACTTCCCTTCCCGGCGGACTTTGGATGACCGTCGTTCTCCCCCTTCATCCCGGATTTGAGAGGCGCGGACTGTACCCCCTGGCGGTGGGTATCGCAGCCGTGGATGCCGTCGATGAGATTGCCGGGTGCGCCCCGGATCTCAAGTGGCCCAATGATCTGCTGGTGGGTGGGGCCAAGCTGGGAGGGATCCTCTGCGAGACCTCGGGATCCCATCTCTTGGCCGGCGTGGGGATCAACGTCGGTGTCGATCTGTCGGCGATTCCCCGGGTACCGGGATCGATGCCGCCCGCGAACTTCGCCGCGCTCACCGGGGAGGATCTACCCGATGGCCATGGTACAACAAAGCGGCTGGCGACGGCGTTGGTCCATCACCTCTTCCTTTGGGAGCCGAAGATCGGTTGCGCCCCGGATTCCATCATCGACGCGTGGTCGACGAGAAGCAGCATGATGGGGCGGGTCGTGGACGTCATCGAAGGGGGATCCACCTATTGGGCCGTGGTATGTGGCCTCGATCCATCCGGGGGATTGATCGTGGAAGATTCGACGGGAAGCACAAGGACGCTGAATTCGGCGGAGGTAAGTCTCAGGATCCCCGGGGGGAGTGAGTGAGTTGAGTGGTTCGATAACCGACGTCGCGGGCGTGAGGGTTGGACATTTCTCCGACCCGCAGTCGGGAACGGGATTGACCGTGGCCGTATTCCCGGAGGGTTCCCGCGGGTCCGTGGACGTGCGCGGTGGAGCACCGGGGACACGGGAAACCGATTTGTTGCGTCCGGAAAACACGGTGGAGCGGATCGACGCTCTCCTTTTCTCGGGGGGAAGCGCCTTCGGCCTGGACGCCGCCGCGGGGATAATGCAGAGGATGTCAGCCGAGGGGCGCGGGTTTTCCCTGGCCAAAGCCGTGGTCCCGATAGTACCGGCGGCGGTTATATTTGATGAGGGAGCCGCCCGCGGCCACGCCCCGACGGCCGACGACGCGATCCGCGCCTACGATTCCGCCACCCCCTCGAGGTGCGAGCGGGGCAGGATCGGCGCCGGCACGGGTGCCACCGTCGGAAAGGTGGCGGGGTGGGAGAAGGCCTCGCCCGGAGGACTGGGCAACGCATCCCGCGAGATTGGGGACGGGGTGACCGTCGCGGCGATGGCGGTAGTGAACGCCCTCGGGGATATCGTGGATTCGGACGGGAGTATCCTAGCGGGACTGGACGCCCGAGGTGGCTCCCGGGACGCGATATTGGGCGGTGGGGGCAATATACCATCCGGGGCGAGCACAACCCTCGTATTGGTCGTTACCGACGCCGCGCTCACCAAAGCGCAGGCTCTGCGCGTCGCCGTGATGGCCGGGGACGGCCTGGCCCGAAGCATCAGGCCATCCCACACGCCCTTCGATGGTGACGCGGTTTTCGTGGTCTCGGCGGGTGATTTCGATGCAGATGTGCTGCGAGTGGGTACCGCGGCGGCGTGGGTCGTGGAAGATGCGATAAGGGATGCAGTGCGCACCGATTAGCGAAATGGGTCGCAAATCGATGCCGGGATTCTCGCCCCACGGTGCATCCGGTTTTCATAAGTGATAAGATCCAAGCGTTCCCCGGAGCCGTTACCCTGAGGGTTCGGACTCCTGTCGCGGGGATCAGCATTGGGTGGGAATAATTCGACCGTCATCCCATCGCGGAGGCGGAACGGAGGTTAGACCATTGAAAACTCTATCGCTTAGGCAACTGGTCTTGGCGGGTATCATCGGCGCACTGATAGCGGCTTTGGGCTTTACCCCCCTGGGGATGATACCGGTACCGACCCCCGCCGGTTCGGCGACCATACTGCACGTTCCGGTCATACTTGGGGCGCTGCTCGAGGGTCCGGTATTCGGTGCCATGGTGGGCTTCCTCTTCGGTGCCGTGAGTTTTTGGAGGGCCATAGCGGCTCCGGCGAACCCCATCGCCCAGGTGATGTTCACCGATCCATTCACGGCCTTCATCCCGAGAATACTCATAGGCGTCGTGGCCTATTACGCGTTCAACTGGGCCCGCCAGAAGTATGGACGCGCCGCGATATCCATTGTCAGTGGTTTTTTCGTTTGGGACCTGTCCTACAGGGTAGCCATCAACTATGGCCTCGTGGACGGACCGATCCCGGGCTACCTTTTCTTCTTGCCCCTGGGAATCCTCTCCGGATGGTTCCTATCCCGGGTTCTCTCGGGCGATGGGGCACCGGTGATCGCCGCGGCGGTGGCGGGTAGCGCCATCAATACCGTCGGCGTCATGGGCTTGGTGGTGCTCCGGGGTATTCTGCCGATACCGGCTGCGGCGGTGGTCGCCGTAGTTCACGGAATCCCGGAGGCCATGGCGGCGGCGATGCTGACGCTGCTGCTCTACCGGGCCCTCGCGGGCAGGCGCCTGGGAAAAGGGGGAATATGAGTTGATCCTGGCCATCGATGTCGGGAACTCCAACGTAGCCCTGGGAGTCTTCGAGGGGGATGATTTGTCGCAGAATTGGCGGTTGTCGACCACCTCGCAGGCGACATCGGACGATCTCGGCATCGCCATTCGCACCCTCCTGGGGTACAATGGCATGAACTTCGAAAGAATCGATGCCGTGGTCTACGCCACGGTGGTACCGCCCCTGGTCCGCTCCATCGAGGATATGTGCGACAGGTACCTGGGCGTTCGTCCGCTCAAGGTGGGGCCGGGGACGAAGACGGGGATAAACATCAAGTACCAAAACCCCCGGGAGGTGGGTCCCGACCGAATAGCCAATGCCGTGGCGGCCCAGCACCTTTTCGGCGGCCCCTCATTGGTGGTAGACTTCGGTACAGCTACAACTTTCGACGTCATATCGTCGGAAGGCGATTACGCCGGAGGAGTAATCTTGCCCGGCGTCGGCATATCGTCGGAGGCGCTCTTCGAGCGGGCCGCGCGGCTCCCGAGGGTCGACCTCTATCGACCGGAAAGCACCGTGGGCAAAAATACCGCCGACAGCATCAGGTCCGGCATAGTCAACGGGTACGCCGGTTCCGTCGACGCCATAGTGGCCAAGATCGCGCGGGAGTGCGGATCCCCCCGTCGCGTGGTTGCCACGGGAGGTTGGGCAGGAGTTATAGCTCCCGAGTGTGAATTGGTAGACGAAGTGGATCCGTACTTGACCCTGGAGGGTCTGCGCATTATTTATCAGCGCAACCAGGTGGATCAGAGGGGAGGGGCTCACGGATGATAGAAATGGAACTCATCACGGTCGGTATGGCCCCCAAGGGAGATGGAAACGTTCTCGTCCTGCGGGAGGTGGATGGTGAGAGGCTGTTGATCCTCGGGATAGGATTCGCCGAGGCCAGTTCCATCGCCATGGCCGCCGAAGGGGTACCAACACCGCGCCCCATGACCCACGATCTGATGCTGAACGTCATCCATAGATTGGGAGGATCCCTGATCAGGGTGGTGGTTCACGATATGAGGGACGAAACCTTCATCGGGCAGATCGAGGTGGATACGGAGAACGGGATTCTCGAGATCGATGCCAGGCCGAGCGACAGTATCGCCCTGGCAATTCGAGAGGATTGCCCGATATACGTCTCCGACATGGTGCTAGAACTGGCCGCCGTCACCCAGGACATGATCGGTGACGACAGCGAAGATTTCGAATAGCAAGCTGCGAGTGGAATATTGTAGCTCGAGAAGGGGGCGGTCCAGGCGACCGCCCCCTTGGGTTTTTCCGGCGTCTTCCGAATCGTACCCGGGGACCCTCGCCTAGTAAGCCCGGGCGAAGACCACCCGATGCTTCCCGGGTTTCCCGCAGGCGGGGCAAACGCCGGGCTCACCGAGATCCTCGAAGGGAATGCAGCGTATGGTCGTCCCGGTCTCCTCCTTGATACTGGCCTCGCAGGCGTCGTCACCGCACCAGCCGGCCTCCACGAATCCCCGGTTCCGCTCCATAATGGTCCGGATATCTTCGACGGATTCGGCGGTATAGGTGTTGTCGGCCCGATAGTCCAGGGCCCTTTGGAACAGCCCCGCTTGTATCTCCTCGAGCAATTCCTCGAGCCTGGCGGAAAGCTTCGAGCGGCTCACCGGTTCCTTGGCCCCGGTATCCCTGCGGACGAGCATGACCTGGTCGGAATCCAGATCGCGCGGGCCCAGTTCTATTCGTATCGGCACTCCACGCATTTCCCACTCGTTGAACTTCCAACCCGGAGTGTGTTCCTCGCGATCATCGAGGTGGATGCGCAAGCCCTCTTCCCGAAGACTCTCTCGGAGGTCGTTGGCGGCGCCGAGAACTCTATCCCGGGTATCGTCCCGGTATATGGGGACGATCACGGCTTGATTGGGTGCGACCCTGGGGGGAAGGACGAGGCCTCGATCGTCGCCGTGCACCATTATTAGGGCACCGATCAGGCGATGGGACACTCCCCACGAGGTCTGGTGCACGTATTCCAGTTCGCTTTCTCGCCCGAGGAACTTGATGTCTAGTACCCGGGCGAAGCCGTCGCCCAGGTAATGCGAGGTTCCCGCCTGCAGGGCCCGACCGTCCTGCATCATGGCCTCGACGGTGTAGGTTTCCACGGCTCCGGCGAACTTCTCCCTGTCGGACTTGATGCCGGCGAGCACGGGGATCGCCAGGACCTCCTCCATGAACTCTCGGTAGATCCGAAGCATCTGGATGGTTCTCTCCCGGGCTTCCGCCTCGGTTTCGTGGCAGGTATGTCCTTCCTGCCAGAGGAACTCCGTCGTTCGGAGGAAGGGGTGGGTCGCCTTTTCCCACCGGAGGACACTGCACCACTGGTTGACCAGCATCGGCAGGTCGCGGTAGGACTGGATCCAGCGGGAAAACATGGTTCCGATAATGGTTTCCGAGCTGGGACGGATGGCCAACCTCTCCTGCAGTTCCTCTTCGCCGGCGTGGGTTACCCACGGGACCTCCGGGGCGAATCCCTCAATGTGCTCGGCTTCGCGGGTGAAGATGCTCTCGGGGATGAGCAGGGGGAAATAGGCGTTTTGCACCCCCGTCTCCTTGAAGCGGGCATCGAGCCCGGATTGGATGGCTTCCCAAATGGCGAAGCCGGGGGGGCGAACCACGATGCATCCACGTATGGGTGCGTAATCTGCCAGCTGTGCCTTGATCACCACGTCGGTGTACCAGCGAGAGAAATTTTCCTCCCTGGGTGTGATGGCTTCGACGAACTTATCGCTCAACGTCATTCCTCCCGTCGGTAAACAAAAGAACTCCCCATCCCGAAGGACGGAGAGATCCGCGGTACCACCTTCGTTCCGGATCGTATTGGACCCGGCCCTCTCGACCTTTATCGGGGGCCACCGCCCGGTTTTTCTCCGGGTGCTCCGGACCGGGGAAGGGGGACGCGGATCGGGGCTCTCACCGGTTCCCCTTCGCTGAAAATCCGTGGGATCCCCCCACTGTCCATCATCGCTACAATACCTTCAGATCATAGCAAAGGGCGGAGTGGTGGACAAGACTGGGCGGGATGATCTCCCGTCGCGGGCGTATCGACGCGGGGAAGGGGGCGAGAGGGGGGCGATCATCCGCTGGAGGATGATCGCCCCCCTCTCCCTAGACA
>SLGS01000072.1 GCA_007136565.1 Clostridia bacterium
CCGGATTCCCGGCGATAAAGCGCCACGTGGCCGCTTCACAGGCAACACTCAGGTTCCCGGACATGCACCTCGAAATGGTTCGCATCGGTGGCTTGCTGTACGGCTTGAACCACGTATCCTCCGCCCCGGTGGATTTATCCCCGGCCCTGCGGTATACGACCCGGGTGGCCCAGGTAAAGACCCTTCCCGCCGGCTGGTGGGTAGGGTACAACCGCCGATATCAGCTTTCAGAGGATACCCGCATCGCGGTTATCCCGGTGGGTTGGTCCGATGGGCTCACGAGTTACCACGTGGGAGAGGGAATGCTGCTGGTGAACGAGCACCGTTGCCCGATAATCGGGACCTGCACGGATTTCTCCATGCTGGACGTATCCGGGTGCGAAGGTGTCGAGATGGGTGATGAAGTGATACTCATAGGGGACGGGCGCGAGGATGGGATCGGTGCCATAGAGCTCGGGGAGTGGGCCGGCATCAGCACAGGCCAACTCCTCGGAAAGATATCCCTGAGGGTGCCCAGGGTATACCGGTACGATTCCGAAGTCGTGGGTAGTTTATCGATCCTGGACTGCGGCTAGGCGAACATCGACATCGGCCTCGCATCCGGGGTCGTAAAGCCACCTGAAGGGGATGAGGACACTGTTTACGGAGAGAGATTTTTCCGAGCGCCGCAAAGCGCTCGCACACGGGCTCGAAGCCGCCGGTATAGACTGGGTCTATGTATCTCCCGGCTCGGATTATAGGTACCTCACCGGTATCGCCGCTCGCAGAAGCGAAAGGCCACAGGCGCTGCTATTGTCGAGGGCGGGCGATGAAGCCCTGCTCTGCCCGGCCTTTGAGGCCGATTACATCCGTAGTGTGGTCGCGATAGACCGGTTGATCACCTGGGAAGAGCACGCCAACCCCTTTGTAAAGGCGGCGGAACACCTGGGCGGGGACGGCGGAGCGCTTCGAATTGGGATGGCGCCCGGGTGTAGCTTCGACGAGTACGCGGGGCTCGATTCCGCCATCCCGGGAGCGAGGATAGTGGAGGCCAAGTCCATCATCAGGGGGATGCGCGCCGTGAAATCGGAGCGCGAAATTGCACTCATGCGCGAAGTGACGAGGCTCACCGACGAAACCCTCGAGGAAGCCATTCGAGAAGATTTTGTCGCGGGCATCACCGAAAGCCAATTCTCCCGATCCATCGTCGACAGGGGATTGGGTCGTGGTCTACAAAGCGCCAACGCGACCGTCCTGTCGGGGCCGAACTCGTCGTTTCCACACGGTGGTACCGGTGATCGCACCATGGATGAGGGTGAGGTAATCCTCGTGGACCTGGTCGCAACATTGCACGGTTACCACGCCGACATCACGCGCACGGTCGTCTTCGGGAAACCCGTATCGACGGCGGGGGATGTCTACTCCGTGGTTGAAGAGGCTGCGCGCCGCGGGGCGGAATCCATTTCCCCGGGCGAATTGGCCGAGGAACCCGATGGTGTGGCGAGGAGGATAATCGACGAAGCCGGCTACGGGAAACACTTCATCCACAGGCTCGGGCACGGACTGGGATTGGACGTACACGAGGACCCCTACCTGGTATCCGGCAATGACGGGCGAAGCGCTCCCGCATACTCGCACGTCGATGTACATGGAGGGATGCTGGCTGAGAATATGGTCTTGACCGTCGAGCCCGGGATCTACCTGGAGGGCGAGTTCGGGATCAGGATAGAGGACGACGCCCTGGTAACCGCCGATGGCTGCGAACTGCTCACCCGCAATGTCGACAGGCCGTTTATCCTGTAATCGATTCCGGTGTTCACGAGAGCCCGATCCCGGGGCGCGAAATCCCTCGCAGCCCGGGATCGGGGGAGTCTAACCTGTGGATCCGCCGCTATTCCTACAGGACCTCTCTCCACATCTTCAGATAGCCCTCTTTATCGAAGACGGGCGTGAAGTTATCGACTATGCCCCTGCCCCGGGACGCCCCATCCCAAAGCAGGTCGATTACCATGCAAACCATCGCCTTGGAGGAGACGATGTAGGCCATATCGGGGTCGGTGATATCGAAGGTGCGCGCGTGGTTACCTCCCTCTACGCCGCCGATGAACGGGTGGATCGAGGGTACCAGGTGACTGACGTCGCCCATGTCCGACGATCCGCCCAGGGTTCCCTGTCGACGCACGCTGCCTTTGCCCACGAGGGCCTCGATGTGCTCGGCGTACAGGTCGTTCATTTCCTTGTTCAGCTCGCGGGGCAGGTAGCCGGGAATCTCGGTGATCTCCACCTCTGCGCCGATGGCGTGGGCTCCGCCTTGGAGGGCGCGGTTAACCTTGTTGCTGGCGTCCAGGATGGCTTCCATGGTGCGGCCACGCACGTAGTTTTCCAAGACGACATCCGAGGGTACCACGTTTACCAGGTCGCCGCCCTTGGTGATGATGGGGTGAATGCGGATGTTGTCTTCGTCCTTGAAGGTTTCCCGCTGAGCGTGAATGCCCATGAGCCCGAGCATCGCGGCGTTGAGGGCGTTTACCCCTTCGTGGGGTGATGCGCCGGCGTGGGCTTCTTTACCGAGGTAACGTATGATCTTGCCGAGGAATCCATTGCTGCCGTCGGAGATCATGATTCCGCGGCCGATGTCCCCGGCGAAGAGGTGGGCCATGGCGGCCATGTCGATGTCGTCGAGGATTCCGAGGCGTATGAACTCCTGTTTTCCACCGAAGAACTCGATTTCCCCGACTTCGCGCAGGTGCTGGCGGTAGTCGAGTTCGACGTACTCCTCCGCGGGAACTGCCATCAAGGAAACGCCGCCGTCGAGTTCGCCCATCACACCGCCCTGCAGGAGACCTATGGCTGTCCCGAACATTATCGCCAGCTGCCCGTGGTGGCCGCAGGCGTGGACGGCTCCGGTGTCGGGATCTGCCGCGGGATGCTCGCGACAGATGACGGCATCCAGTTCACCCATGATGGCTATCTTGAAGTCGTCGGATTTGCCCGACATGTCGGCGCGGAGGCCGGTTCTCGCTATGCCCGACTCGTATTCGAGTCCCAGTTCATCGAAAAATTCCGCCACCTTCTCGGCGGTGCGATATTCCTTGTATCCCAGCTCGGGGTTTTTCCAGATATCGTCGGCGAAAGATAGCAATCGCTCGCTCGAAGCGTCGATGGCCTCCATTGCCTTTTGTTTTGCGAGTTCCTTATCCAAGTTTGCGCGACCAGATGAGGTCGCTCCCTCCTTTCAAGGGGGCGAGATTGATTCATCCTGGTGATCTCCGGCCCGCTGGTTTCTCGGGGGGATGCCCCTTGGTGGCTAGCCGGTCGAATAGTGGCCTTACACCGTAGTCTTTACTATGCGGGGGATGCCTTATCCTTCATTGGGTGTGCCCTTGGGACCGTCCTTCGGGTGATCTTCATCGTGCGTTCTCTCAGTTTTTGCCGGGTAGGATTCCCAAATCATCGAGATGAGATCTCTTGATCTCCAAGAGAGTGTCGAGCCCTGGGTGTGGGTGGCCGTAGATGAGCTGCTGGATCCGTTGCGCTTCGATGAGATCGTTGTAGGTCAGGATGGGGTAATCGTCCGAGAAGAATTCTCCTTCGGGGGAGACACCGTACCAGAGATCGCCATCGGGCCTGGGCCAGCCCGGTACGGTATCGATTATGCCCGCCAAGAGATCCTCGGCGACCCCCAGGTATTGATCGTCGCCGGTGAGTAGATGCATTTCGTAAAGGAAATTCATCTCGGCCAGTTGGTGATTCAGCGACGTGTGTACCGGTAGCTCGCCGAAGTAGTTCGGATCCGCGTAGTCCCATACCAGCAGACCCCCGCTCTCGGTCGGGGAACTATTCTCCCGGGCGTAGAGGGATAGGAAGTCGGCGTAAAGCACGGAAGCATCGCGGAAGCGTTCGTCACCGTATTCGCGGTATCCCTCGAGGAGGAAGGATGCGGCGTCGGTGCTCCAACGGGTGTCATACAATCCCCCCCCCAGGTCGTACAGGCCTTTGAGCCAGGTCGACCCGGGACCCGTGGTCCAGTAGCCGTCGGGGTGCTGGGTGTTTGCGGCCGTGTGCAGGGATACCAGGGCGAAATCCTCGAAGAAAGGCCCTTCGCCGCGATGATCCAGGTAGCGTCGACCTACGTGATGCGCCCGGTTGACGTAATAGCCCTCCGGGGGCGAGGGGATGTGGGCGGGCAGGGTCGAATATAGCATTCCTTCCCGGGTCCACAGCCGACCCGCTGCGAAGTCACCCACGCCCAACAGATCTCCATGGAGGGTATTCTCCGGTTCCAGCAGCTCCCGGTGGGGGTCGATGGAAAGGAGGGTCCAAGACTCCATTGTCCTCCCGGGCTTTACATCCAGTGTCAATGTAATCCCTTGGTGATCCAGCCGGGGATGAGGGTAGTATCCGAGACACCGGGTGACCACTTCGTTCTCCACCCACTCGAAGATCTCGATCCCCGAGTAGAAGGCGTAGACGGTGCCTCCTTCGTCTTCTATCACCACTGGGGTCCGGGGCAATCTTCGCCCATCCCCGCGGACGGCAATCGGCTCCGACCAGTGCGCGGGAAGGGTCCTCGGGCCACGGGGGTAGTGTAGGTAGCGGAACGCGGCCGGGATCTCCAGCGTTTCCAATCGGATCCTCGGGGGTTCGTGACTCTCCGCGGCGGGGGAGAAGCGAAGGTGCGTGTAGACGGAACCGGTGGACAGCTGGTATTCGAGGAGGTCCAGGTGTCCGACGATCGCCGTCTCGTCCGAGATGATCCACCCCGATTCGAGGATAACCGCGGTGTCGTAAACCCGGTAACTCACATCCTCGGATACCATATCATGGTCGGACAGCACGATCGCGGGAGCGGAGTCCTCCTCGGGGGTGGTCTCCATCGTCTCCGGCTCTCCCGGGAAGGCGCAGGATACCATGGCGATCAGGATCAGCGCTGCCATTATGGCGAAAAGGCTCTTCATCCAAACCTCCCGGTTCCTCGATGGCGTCGGTCCCTCGCCCGTCGTCGCGACTCTCTCGCTCGCCGCTCAATTATTCCCGTCCCCGGGGTTATCTTCCTCCCCGTCGGCAAATCTTGTGAAGAGATATCGGGATCGGAGTTTGTTCGGGATTTAACAAACTCGTCATGGTCTGTATAATGGAGATGATCTGAGGTGTTCAGCGCTGAAGTGGGCACCGAGGAAATAATTCGGTAGGTCCTGAGTCCGAGGATTATCTGAGGGCGTGGGTTGCCACCGCTTAGGCGAACTATTGGGATCCGCCCGCGGCGGATCCCTTTTTGGAGGTTGGCCATGGATCAGCGCATAGCCGTGATCGGGGTTGTGCTGTCCGATCGGAAAAACGCCGCCGGGCGTGTCAACGATATACTCAGCGAATACGGGGACATCATCGTGGGCAGGATGGGCATCCCGTATCGCGAGAGGAATCTATCGGTCATTTCGTTGATAGTCGACGGCGATACCGATCAAATCGGTGCTATGACCGGGAAACTGGGGAGAATCCCCGGTGTAAAGGTCCGCTCCGCCTTCACCTTGTGAGCTCGGGATCCGCCGCGGGAGTGTTCGGTCGTGGATCTCGCAAGAATTGAAGAACTCCTCAACCTGGAGCCGCCCTCGGATGTTCGATACCGGGAGATACTCCGTCGCGCGCGGAGGGCGGAGGGATTGGATCCCGAAGATGCAGCTATGCTCCTTTTGGGCGCGTCGGATTCCCGACGGGATGCCGCCCTATTCTCCGCCGCACGGGAAGTCAAGCGGGCGCTCTACGGCAAGAGAATCGTCTTGTTCGCCCCCCTCTATATCTCCAACCTGTGTTCCAACAAATGCCTGTACTGCGCCTTTAGGCGGGACAATGACTCGCTGGAGCGGAGAAAACTCGGTTTGGAGGAAATCCGGGGGGAAACCAGGGCCCTGATCTCCATGGGGCACAAGCGCGTTCTCCTCGAGGCCGGGGAAGACTTGGCCGCCGCACCCATGGATTATGTGCTCGACGCCATCGAAGCGATCTACGATACCCATGTAGGACGAAATGGTATTAGGCGGATCAATGTGAACGTTGCGGCGACCAGTGTCGACAATTACGAGAGACTGCGGGCCGCGGGTATAGGTACCTACCAACTATTCCAGGAAACCTACCACAGGCCGACGTACGAGGCAGTTCATATCGAGGGGCCCAAGTCGGACTACGATTATCACCTCGGCGCCATGGATCGGGCCGTAACCGCCGGCATAGACGACTACGGGATCGGTGTCCTTTTCGGCCTGTACGATTATCGCTATGAAACCCTGGCCTTATTGGCGCACGCCGAGTACATGCGGGAAACACACGGGATAGGGCCCCACACCATTTCCGTTCCGCGGTTGCAATCCGCTCCCGGCACGGAGTTCGAGGCGCCCCACCCATTATCTGACGATGAGTTGAAGAAGGTCGTCGCCGTATTGCGCTTGGCCGCACCCTATACCGGGCTAATCCTCAGTACCCGGGAAAGTGCCCAAATGCGCGATGAGCTCGTCAATCTCGGGATATCCCAGATGAGTGCTGCCTCCATGACGGAGATCGGTGGTTACGGTAAAGGAGAGAAGCACTCCGGGCAATTCGATACCCACGATCACAGGAGCCTGGACGAATGCGTCCGGGACATAGTCTCGCGCGAGGGTATTCCGAGCTTTTGCACCGGATGCTACAGGAAACATCGCACCGGCAGTCGCTTCATGGAGATGGTTGAGGCCGGGGAAATCCGGGATCTTTGCCTTCCCAACGCCATCCTGACGCTGGCGGAGTACGTCGAGGATTACGGGTCCGACGATACCAGGCGGGCCTTCGAGCGGCGCGTACCCGAATGGCTGGGGGAAATCCCCGATGAGCGCGTTCGCGCGGCGACGACTTCGGCGTTGGCCGAGATCGAAAGCGGGGTCAGGGATGTCTACCTCTGAGATATTGCGCAAGTCCAGAAACGACGGGGAATCCCTGGACCTTGGGGAAATCGAGGCCCTCCTTAGCCTCGATGACTCATCTCTCCCGGAGCTCTGGGGGGTCGCGGATGAAGTCAGGTCCCGGGAAGTGGGCGACGATATCTGGCTTCGGGGCCTCGTCGAGATGTCCAACTACTGCGCCTCCAACTGCAACTACTGTGGCCTGAGGCGAGACAATTCTAAATTGACGCGTTACCGCCTGGATCCCGAGGAGATCCTGGCGGCGGTGGACGCCATCGCGGGTTCGGGTATAGGTACCGTGGTTCTCCAATCCGGGGAGGATCCGTACTGGAACACCATTCGCATGCGAGGGATCATCGAAGAGATAAAGGCGCGTCACGATATCGCGGTGACCCTCAGCCTGGGGTTTCGGGACAGGAGAGATCTCGAAGTCCTCCGGGCGGCGGGAGCCGACCGATATCTCCTCAGGCACGAAATCGCCAACGCCGAAACGTATACTCACCATCACCCGGATTCCTCGTTGCGCGATAGGGTGGCCATGTTGCGGATCCTGGGGGAGCTGGGATTCGAAGTGGGTACCGGAAACCTGGTCGGGTTGCCCGGGGGAAGCGTCCGAGACCTGGCCCGCGACGTCGATCTCGCGCGCAGCCTCGGAGTAGATATGTACGGCGTCGGACCCTTCATTCCCCACCCGGATACTCCCCTGCGGGGAGCCCGCGGTGGGAATGCTCTTATGACCTACAAGATGATAGCCGTGCTTCGCATCGTCCTGCGCGACGTCCATCTTCCCGTTACCACGGCTCTCATGACGCTGGATGCCCGGGCGCGGGAGAGGGCTTGGTCTCGGGGTGCGAACGTATTCATGCCCAACGCAACGCCTTTGGCTTACAGGTCACTTTACGAACTATACCGGAATAGGCGCTCCCTCGGGGATGCCCTCGAGGAGATCAAGGAATGTATAGAATGCGAGGTCGAGTCCATGGGTCGACGATTGGGTCGAGGTCACGGTGGGACGATGAAGGGACGGATGCTTCCATGAATAGGGCGCCGAGGGCAGTACGCCCACACATTGGAATCCTCGGCAGGGTCAACGTGGGTAAATCCACTCTCATGAATGCCCTGACGGGACAGGCTGCCGCACTGGTTTCCGAGGAGCCCGGGACGACGACGGATCCCGTTTTCCGCAGCATGGAGATGCTGCCTTTCGGTCCCGTGGTCATCGTCGACACCGGTGGGCTCGAGGATCCGACGGAACTCGGACGGGCTAGGAGTGCAGCCACAGGGCGAGTCCTGCGCAGGCTGGACCTGGGCCTGGTGGTGGTGGAAGAGGAGGAATTGCATCCCGTCGAAGAGGAGATCATAGGTCGCCTCGAGGAGATGGAGGTGCCGTGGATACTGGTCCACAATTACCGGGGAGACAACCCAAACCCCGAAGACGACCGGGTGGCCGTCGATGCGTTGCGGGGTGAAGGGGTGGAGTACCTCAAGGAGAAGGTGGCGCACTATCTAGATGTCTCCTTTATCGAACCCCCGTTGGTAGGGGATCTCTTGAGCGGGGATGCGCCTGTGCTCCTGGTCGCCCCCATCGATGGGGCTGCCCCGAAGGGGCGCCTCATTCTACCCCAGGTCCAGACCATGAGGGACATCCTGGACGCGGGGTATGCGGCGACGATATGCCGCGAGACCGAACTCGAAGAGACGCTCGGAAGCATGGGGCAATTGCCGCAGCTGGTGATCACCGATTCCCAGGTATTCGGGCTCGTTGCCGGGATCATTCCGGAATCCGTTCCGCTCACGTCGTTTTCGATACTCATGGCGAGATACAAGGGAGACCTGGGAGAGCTCGTTTCTGGTATCGAAGCGGTTCGCAACCTGGAAGAAGGAGACAAGGTCCTGATCGTGGAGGGTTGTACTCACCATCGGCAGGACGACGACATCGGCACGGTAAAGATTCCCAGGATACTGCGGCAGATGGTCGGGGGCGAACTCGAGTTCACCTGGAGGGCCGGCCAGGCCGATCCCGGTGAATTGCACGGCTTCGATCTCATCATACATTGTGGTGGTTGCATGCTCGGTCGCCGGGACATGGTGTCGAGAGTTGGAATCGCCCGGGAGGCCGGCGTGCCCATGGTAAACTACGGGGTTTTCCTAGCTCACGCCAGCGGGATCCTGGATAGATCGTTGGAACCGCTACTGAGCGCGATTTGATAGGGGACCATATCCGTTTTGCG
>SLGS01000079.1 GCA_007136565.1 Clostridia bacterium
GCACACCCCGTAAATGGCCTGGAAGAATCCCATGGCGGATGCCCGCCTATCGTCGGCGACGGTCTTTATGCTCAGCCCCATGAGCGGCGGGAATACCAGCCCGCTGGCGAAGCCGCCCAACACCTGGGTTGCATAAAGCAGCGGTAGCGTACCTATGAAGGGGATCATGGCGCACGATGCGGCGAGTACCAAGAAACCGGCGGTTATCGTTCTCCGCTCCCCGAAACGGGGACCAAAGACCGACCCGCTGAGCGTGGCCGCCACCACCCGCGGCAGCGTGGAGAGGGTGGCCAGAAGCCCCAGGTCGAAGGCGCGGGCCCCGATTCGCTCGGCAGCGATGGGAGTGAATCCGTAGACGGTGGCGAAGGTGATAAGTTGCACGAGGATCGCCAGCGAAGACACCAGGATCAGGGCCCGATCCCCACCCACGGACAGAAACTCTCGCACCGGGGCCGTTTGGCGTTGGTTTTGACGCTCGGCCACCCCGAAGGAGAGCGCGAGTCCCATGGTTCCACCGGCCAGGGCGACCGCGAAGGGAGCTCCTGCTCCGAAGCGCTCCGCCGCCATGCCCCCGAGCATCATGGCCACCATCTGTCCCACGGCGTTGAAGGCACTGATGTAGCCGATGGCCCGCGGTGCATCCTCGGGCGGGAAATAACTGGAGAACAATACGGAGTAGGCGACCCAGGTGGCGGCCGCAGCCCCGGTCATCGCGCGGAATAGAAGGAGCATGGGCGGGCTGGGGTACAGCCACATCCCCAGGGCGCTGAGCACTGCTATGGCCAGGCCGGCTATTACGAAGGGTTTTCGACGGTTGATCTTGTCGGAGAGAATGCCCAAGGGTATACGAAGTAGCATCTGGGTGAACCCGTAGGATCCGATGATCAGCCCGACCATGCGGTGTGTCGCGCCCAGGGAGCTGGCATACCCGGGTAAGGTGGGTACGTAGGCGTAAAGCGAGAACCAATAAAGGCTCGTAACGACGCAGAATAGTATCCTTCGGGTGCGCATCTCGTCCATGATCAGCTCCGCTCCGGGTAACCAACCTTACTCTAAGGTATATTCGGATCGAATGTGAAGGAGGCGGTCGGGACCGGGCAGAAAAGGGTTCGTCGGCTGTCGGATCCCGGTATTCTGCCGGGGAGCGAGCGTTCATCCGTGGCGCGGTGATAGATGTCGACCGAGGCCAAGGCCAGCGCAAGATGCAAGGGGGTAGTGGTTTTGTACCTGCAAAACGAGTTCGGTAGGATCTACTATCAGGTTCATGGGCCCGGGGACGGGCCTTGTATCATATTCTCCCATGGTGTGAGCATGGATAATGAAACGTTTGGGGCCCAGGTGCACGCCCTGAGGGATCGTTATCGGGTCGTGACGTGGCATGGGAAATCCTCGCCCATCGACGACCGTCTTCCGTTTTCGGAGACTTCCGCCCGCATCATCCGTGATATCTTGGATCACCTGGGGGTCGAGCGAGCCGTTCTCGCCGGGCTCTCCCTGGGCAGTTACGTAACCCAGATCGCGGCTCACATGTATCCCCATCGGGTCCGCGCCACCGTCCACATCGGTGGTGGTCCCCTGCATCCACCGGTGACCTCGGCGGCCAGGCTCATGGGTCCCCTGGTGGGGCTTTTCATAGGACTTTACCCGAAACGGTCGATCTTTCGGGCCTTTGCCGCCCATCGCGCCCGAAAGCCAGAAACCAGAGCCTATCTCGAGGAGATCTCCTCCGCGAACGGCAAGCGAGTCATGGCCCACGCGACCCGGGAATTGCTGAAGGATATGACCAGGGGGCTTCCGGCCCACACCGGCGAGCCCAAGCTACTATGCCACGGGGAGTACGAGATACCCTTCGTGGTTCGGCAGATGACCAGATGGCACGAAGAAGCACCCGGTAGCAGGTTCGCCGTGATCCCCGACGCCCACCACGTCGCGAACCAGGACAACCCGCAAGGGACGAACTGTCTCATATCGGGTTTCCTAGAAGAGTTGACCGCCGGCAGCGGTGGCGGGTGGTGACGGCTCTCGGAGCGGTCGGGCATCTCCGGATTGCGGAGGAGGAAGCGCCTAATGTCCCGGAGGCGGCCGATGCGTCGGGGTTTTTCCCTATTGAAATGTGCGTTCCCGCCGGGACCGGTTCCGCGGTTTGCCGGTCCACGAGGTTCGATCCACGTGGGTCGGTCATTTCCGGCCAATGGGGACCGGGCACCGCTTTTCACAGGCTACGCCCGAATCGTCCTGGCGAGGGATCGCAGCTTCGTCGGGTCGCAGGAGCCGCCGAAGCTTCATAGAAACCAGACCATTAGGCGGTAATGGATCCGTCGATGGAGGTGGAGACGTGTCGGATTACGTGCAAGCGCAACGCGATTACTACAGGTTGAGATGTGAAAAGGCAGTGGACGCCCTGAAGTCCAGGGGGTTCGACGCAGTCGTGGTCGAGGATAGCGGTTCGGCGGTCGAGGCGGTGTTGGAAATGGTGGATCCCGGCGCCAAGGTAGGGGTGCCGGGCACGGTGACCATCAGGCAGCTGGGGTTGATGGAAAGACTGCAGGCCAGGGGAAACGAAGTCGTCCAGCATTGGGTCGGGGGACTGTCCGCCGAGGAAATGAGGGGACTTCGCCTGGAGCAAATGACCTCCGATGTACTGCTGACTAGCACCAACGCGGTGACCCTCGACGGAAGGCTTATCAATATTGATGGTAGCGGCAACCGCGTCGCCGCCATGGTGTTCGGCCCGGGTAGGGTCATCGTAGTGGCCGGGGCCAACAAGATCGCCCACGATGTCGAGGAGGGGACGAACAGGGCCAAGCGCGTGGCCGGTCCCATAAATGCCCTACGCCTGGGCGGGCAAGCGCCCTGTACGCGCACCGGTTACTGCGTGGACTGCTCGCCGCCGGTCAGCATATGCAACGTGACCGTCATCATGGACGGCAAACCCTCGGGTACGGAAGTCACCGTCATCCTGGTGCCCGAAGACCTGGGGTACTGATGGGTGCCGGCCTGCTTCCCCGGGAGGGGGCGCCGGTCGAATCTAGAGGACCCCCGAATTCATCACCGGGAAGATAGGGGCGGAACCACGTCCGGTTTCATGATGGAGGGGGACCGATAATCCATAATGGGAGGTAGACCATCATGAGCAAGTTGCATCTTTTCCCGACGGATCGCATTCACCGCACCTGGAACAAGGATAATGAACCGGTAATGAACATAGCGCCCGGCGAGACCGTGTTCTACGAGACCCGGGATGCCGCGGACAACCAGATAACACCATCGTCCACTTCGGCGGATCTGGCCGATCTCGACTGGGCGGGCTTCTACCCCCTCGCGGGTCCGTTATTCGTGGACGGCGCGGAACCCGGCGACACCCTGGTGATCGACGTGCTCGACGTGCAGCATCGCGGATGGGGCTGGACGGCCATCCTCCCCGATCTGGGGGTATTACCGGACGAGTTCCCCGACCCTCACTTGAGGATTTGGGAAGTCCACGACGGCGAGTACGCGTACATGAACGACTTCATCCGCGTACCCATCGCCCCCTTCGCCGGGACCATGGGCGTGGCGGGTGCGGTGGAGGGCGATCTGGAACCCATGCCGCCTCGCCACATCGGGGGGAACATGGATTGTCGCCACATTACGGCGGGCACCACCCTTTATCTTCCGGTGCAGGTCCCCGGGGGACTGTTCTCCATCGGGGACGGACACCTGGCCCAGGGCGACGGGGAGGTTTGCGTCTCGGCCATAGAGGGACCCTTGGGAATCTCGTGTCGTTTCGACGTCATCAAGGGTGAGTCCCTGGCCGGTCCGGAAATCGAAACCGCCCGGGGTTCTTTGACTCGGCACGTCGATTACGGTGGATTCTTCGCCACCATGGGTGTGGCCGACGACCTGATGGTGGCCACGCGCGAAGCCGTCCGCAACATGGTGGATCGCCTGGGTAGCCTCTACGGTCTCGAACGCGAAGATGCCTACGTCCTCGCCAGTGTGGCAGCCGACCTGAAGATCACCGAAGTCGTGGACCCCAACTGGATCGTATCCCTTTACATGCCCAAGGCAGTGTTCCTGCGAGAGGACGGACGGCGGGAGAGACTCTCGGGGATGGGCAGCTGACGGGGGAGGCGACATGGGGGAGTTGCAAAGATCGACTCCCTATGGTGTGGAATGCCTAAACCCCGGGCTACCGGGGGCGCCCGCGGATACGATGTCCAGGTTGCCGTCGTGACGGAAACGAGATTATTCGTCGACGTCCTCGATCATTGCCGATGCTCGCTCGCGCCGGAAAGGTGGGGGTCGCCCTGACTGCGAGAAGAAACGTAACGATAGTGCAGCTGAACGACAGCCATGGCTACTTGGATTCGCACCCGGAGATGTTCAGAACTGGCCGAGGTGAAGTCCTTCGTGAGGCTGGTGGTTTCGCGCGCATCGGGGGCGCCATCGAGGAGCTCCGCGAGCAAAGGCCCGGTGGAGTATTGGTCCTAGACTGCGGCGATACCATCCACGGTACCTACCCTACGGTGCACAGTCGCGGTGCGATCATGGTGCCGATCCTCAACGAGATCGGATTCGATGCCATGACGGCGCACTGGGAGTTCGCCTACGGGCCCCAACGATTCGACGAGATCGTCGGCGCCCTCGATTATCCCATGCTCGCCGTGAATTGCTACGATGAGGCCGACGGGCGACTGAGGTACCCGCCGTATACGGTGGTAGAACGTGGTGGACTAAGGATAGGCATCGTCGGGATTGCAGCGACCATCGTGGACAAGGTAATGCCGCCGCACTTCAGCGAGGGCGTGAGATTCACCCTGGGCAAAGACGAGCTGCCCGGACACATCGAACGCCTCAAGGATGTGGAGGGAGTCGACCTGGTCGTCGTCATATCCCACCTGGGTTTCCCCCAGGAGTTGCGCCTGGCATCGGAAGTTGACGGGATAGACGTACTCCTCAGCGGGCATACCCACAACCGGATTCCCAGGCCGGTCCGGGTAAACGATACCGTCATCATCCAGTCGGGTTGCCATGGGTCATTCCTGGGAGTATTGGAACTGGCCGTCGAGGAGGGGGCCGTCGTCGACCTGGATCATCGTCTCCTGGTAGTGGACGAGTCCGTTCCCCACAGCCCGGAGGTGGGGGAGTTGGTCGAGAAAGCCCTGGCTCCCCATCGGGATTTCCTGTCGGAAGTGGTCGGATCGACGATGACCCCGCTGCACAGGTACAACTCCCTGGAGTCGACCATGGACAACTTCCTCCTCGACAGCGTACGTCGCGCCACCGGTGCGGCCATGGCCTTTTCCAACGGTTGGCGCTACGGGGTGCCGGTTCCCCGGGGTGCGGTGACCGTGGAGGATCTCTACAACATCCTCCCCGTGGATCCACCGATATCCACATGCCGCCTGACCGGCCGGGAACTCGTGGATATGATGGAGGAGAATCTCGAGCGAACCTTCGCGGCGAATCCCTACGAACAGATGGGCGGATTCGTCAAGCGCACATCGGGTCTTCGAATGTATTTCAAGATCGAAAATCCCGAGGGTCAGCGGATCCAGGAGGTTTTCGTGGGAGATACCGAACTTCGGGCTAAGGATGTCTACGAGGTTGCCTACGTCACAGAGCAGGGAGTTCCGCCCGGCTACGGTACCGACCGGAGGAATCTGGATATCGGTGGTATCGAGGCCATGCGGGAGCACCTCTCATCGGCGGGCGCTGCGGGCGTCGACGCCTCTCCCAGGGGTGGCGTAGTTGCCGTTTGACGTTGTTTGCGCTCACGTTGACGGGACCGATGGAGTAGGAGTGGGTGGGAGGATATCCGGGTAGATATGGGATTATGCGGATTATTCTCGAGACCGCCTGCTCCTCGCGCCCTTTGATTTGGGGAGTAGCGGATTACTTTCGGATGGAGTGGTGCGGGTGTTCAAGAGTTCGGTGACTGTCGCAGAGGTGATGGGTATACCCATACGCCTTCACGTTAGCTTCTTGGTGATATTGCCCTTCTTGGCATACGTTATCGGCACCAACATCGGGGTGATCGCCCAACTGGCCGCGGTGTCGACGGACACCATCTCCGTTCATCCCTACTACCTGGGGTTGATCCTGGCCGTTTTGCTATTCGTCAGCGTGGTGCTGCACGAACTGGCCCACTCTGCGGTAGCGATGCGCCAGGGTAGGGAGATCAGGAGTATCACGCTGATGCTCTTGGGCGGAGTGGCCGAAATCGACGAGGGCGACGAGCAACGCGACGAGATGTGGATGGCTTTCGCCGGTCCCCTGTTGAGCCTCGTCCTCGGGGCTACACTGCTGTTCGTCGTGCGGCCCCTGACCATGGGCCTGTCCGGCGATGCCCGCGTGGTAATATACTACCTCGGGTATATGAATATCTTCCTCGCCGCCTTCAATCTCATCCCGGCCTTCCCATCCGACGGGGGGCGCATGCTTCGGGCACTGCTGGCCCGACGCACCTCCTATCTGCGCGCGACCCAGATCGCGACGGCGGTGGGTAGAGCCTTCGCCGTACTTTTCGCCCTGTTCGGCTTCCTCATCGGAAACCTCTTCCTGGTTCTCATCGCTTTTTTCATATACATGGGCGCATCCCAGGAGTACCAGGCCAACGTCGTCCGGGACGTTTTTTCGGACTTCTCGGTTTCGGACCTGATGACCAGGGAGGTCGTCAGCGTCCGACCCGAGCTCACCCTTACTGAACTCATGGATCGCATGATGAAGGAGCGCCATTCGGGCTACCCCGTCGTCGACGCGGGAGGAGATCTGGTGGGATGTGTGACCATGGGAGATATCCACGATCGATCCCAAGGGGCGCCCGACGAGGAGCGCGTGGCGGACATAATGTCGCACGAGCTGATCACGGTGAGGCCAGACGAGGATCTTTTCGCGGCATTCAAGAAACTGTCGGAGGCGGATATCGGGAGGCTCTTTGTCGTCGTCGACGGCGAGATCGCGGGCATCCTCACTCGTTCGGACATAATGAAGGCGTATCGTATTCGCGAACTCCGCCGGGAGCGAGTGCGGTTGGAGCGCTAGCTGCGCTCGGCGGCGACGGGAAATGCCGCTCGCGATTTCGACTAGGCACGTTTCGGCACCCCCGGTCCCGCGGGAGCGAGGTATCGTGTTGTCGGTTCATTTTTCACGGCTTGCAGGTTCAGTTGTGACCTCACCCGAAGTACCCGGGAGCAGAGGATTTGCATCCCGTGATATCAGGAAGGGGCGCCCGTTGAAGCTACTAAACGCATTGGCCTATGTGGCCATGATCGCCACCAATATCTTGGCTAACGTTCTCCCGTTGAATTCCCAGACGCAAGCCGCTATATCCGAGAAGTATCCGGTGTTGTTGACGCCGGCGGGCTACGCCTTCTCCATATGGGGACTCATATATGTCCTGCTCGGGGCTTTCGTCTTGCACGACGTCTTCGCCAGGACCCCGAGGATGCGCAGGGTGGGCTGGCTCTTCGTCCTGACCTGTTTGGCCAATATCGGTTGGATATTCGCATGGCACTGGGACATGGTGGTGGCGTCCATGGGTTTCATGCTGATACTCCTGGTGACCCTTTTCGTACTCACGGCTCGGATGAGGAGATATGAGCCCCTAACGGTATTCGAGCAGGTTTCGGTGGACGTCGCCTTTTCCGTCTACTTCGGATGGATCAGTGTCGCTTCCCTGGTGAACCTGAGCGTCTTGCTATACACGGTAAACGCATACGAGTCATTCCCGGGACCGGAGGGATGGACGGCCATCATGCTGGTACTGGCCGCCGTAGCCGCCGTGTCCGTGCTCGGACGCCGCGGGGATGTCGCTTACGTCCTGGTGATAATCTGGGCCCTGGTGGGGGTGGCGCTGGCTAACCCGGAGACACCCCTGGTTTTCGGGCTGGCGTGGGGTAGCGCCGCCGGGTTGGGCATCAGGCTCTCTTATCGGTGCATTCGCCGGGCGGGATTTCTGGCTTCCCGGTGAACGCCGCAATAATCCGGTACCGGGGCGCGGCGTCCCGAGGATATGCTTAGTGTCTGCGTCTCCGGGTAGTCCCGATCGGCTCATGGGCACGTGGAGGTGCACCGGAGGGGACCGCCAGGTGGACTTTCAGAGTGGAGGTTGGCGATGAAATACATCAACGCGGGATCGTACATATTCATGGTAGGCATGAACATATTGGCATCGGCGTTGCCGTTGAACGGGCAAACCACGGCCATGGTGTCGGACAAGTATCCGAACCTGTTTACACCGGCGGGATACGTGTTTTCGATCTGGGGTTTGATCTACCTGTTGCTCGGCGCCTTCGTGGTCAGGGGGTTTCTCACGGAGGATCCCCGGATCGAGGGATTGGGACACCTATTTGCCATATCGTCGGTACTAAACGGCGTGTGGATCATAGCTTGGCATTGGGAGATCCTGTCGATCTCTTTGGTCATCATGCTCGCCCTGCTGGCAACCCTGGTACTAATCTCCCTGAGACTCAAGAAAAGTAGGGCGCAAAGCCCTCGGGGCCATTGGATGGTGGATATCCCGTTTTCGGTGTACCTGGGGTGGATCAGCGTCGCCACCATAGCCAACGTCAGCGTCGTGCTGACCGCCGGTGGATGGGATGGTTGGGGGATAGGTCCCGTGACATGGACCATTATAATGATCCTGGCCGCCGGTGCCCTGGGGGCGCTGGCCATCCGGCTGCGAAACGACATTCCTTACGCTCTGGTGATAATGTGGGCCCTTTCCGGTGTTGGTGCGGCCAACGCGGAGAGCCTCGTCCTCGCGGGGGTTGCGTGGGGTGTCGCCCTGCTGCTCGGCGTCCTGCTCGGCTACGAGATGGCCCGAAGGAGCCTCGTGCGGCGGGCGTAGGACAATTGGCGGCGGTTAACGGTCTCGGCCCTGGGTGGCGAGGCCGTTCGATAGCCCGCGGTGCTTCGATCCATCCGGGTACCTGCTCGTGCATTACCCCCCAGATGATGTCGGCTAC